>CACZGM010000001.1:0-85276 GCA_902780695.1 uncultured Ruminococcus sp.
ACTTGACGGTGATTATACAAAGAATCTTGGATTTAAAATGGATATGAAATGTTTCTTTGGCTCCGTCGGAGTGTTCAAGGGTGACGAGAGTGTTGTTGAAGGCGGAACGGGAGAAATGAAGAGAGCTTCCGAACAGGAACGAGAGAAAGAGATAGTAAGAAAATGAAAAAAGTCCTGATAACAGGTGCTAACAGCTATATAGGAACATCATTCGAGAGATACATAAAAGAAAACTACCCCGATGATTTCGAGATAGATACTGTTGATATGATTGACGGCAGCTGGAGAGAAAAGAGTTTTTCCGGTTATGATGTTGTGTTTCATGTAGCTGGGATTGCTCATGCCGATGTCGGGAATGTAAGTGAAGAAGTAAAAGCAAAGTATTATGCTATAAATACAGATTTAGCTATAGAAACAGCAAAGAAAGCTAAAGATGAAGGAGTAAAACAGTTTGTTTTTATGTCTTCGGCTATTATTTATGGCGATTCTGCTCCATATGGCAAGAAAAAGGTAATTACCAGAGAGACAAAGCCGCAACCCGCGAACTTTTATGGAGATAGTAAATTGAAGGCAGATCTTGGCATTCAAGAACTGGCAAGCCCGTATTTTATGATTGCAATACTTCGTCCGCCGATGATTTATGGAAAGGGCAGCAAAGGCAACTATCCGACATTGGCTAAAATGGCAAAGAAGCTACCTGTGTTTCCAAACTGTGATAATGAGCGATCGATGCTATATATAGAGAACCTCTGTGAGTTTCTGTGTCAAGTTATGATTAGAGAAGAAGGCGGGATATTCTTCCCGCAGAACGCTGAATACACGAGAACGTCAGAGATGGTTAAGACTATAGCAGAAGTTTCTAATCATAAGATATATGTATCTAAAGCATGGAATTGGGTGGTTGGATTAGCAAGACTAATACCAGGCAAGCCAAGAGGTTTGGCTAATAAAGCATTCGGTAATCTGTCATATGATCAGACGATGAGTTGCTACGACTTTATATATCAGAATGTCAGTCTTAGAATAAGTATAGAGAGGACAGAGCGGAATGATTGATGCAACGGCAATAATAATGACAAAAAACGAAGAAAAAAATATCATCGATTGCCTTAAGTCCATGCAGGGTTTTGCAAAACGCTGTGTGGTCATTGACTGCGGCAGCACAGATAAAACGGTCGAACTGGCAAAGCAGTATGGTGCCGATGTTTATTTCCATGAGTTTGATTACTATGCTCGCCAGTTTAACTGGGGTATTGAGAACTGTGATATTGTTACTGAATGGATCATCCGTCTCGATGCTGATGAAAGGTTTCCTACGGAATTGAATAAGGAAATCGAAAAGTTGATTGCTGATAATAAAGATAAGCCCATGAATGGCATCACAGTTGAAGCCGATCTTTACTTTCTTGGTCGTGTTATGAAGCATGGCATTCGTAATAAGCGCAAGATGATGTTATTTAAAAAGGCTTATGGCTGTATTGAAGATCGTAGACGTGATGCTCACAGCGTAATCAGTGAAGGCTTTTCAGTTAGCACCAAGCATCGCTTTATTCACTATGACTTTAAGAATATAGACAGTTACATAAAAAAATACAATTGGTATGCCACTCGTGAAATGATGGACTATATCGACTTCGTGCATGGGAAAAGTGCAAATATAGAAACCGATGTATCTATTTTAAATCAGAGAAAAAAGAAATTCGGCATTTATTACAAAGCCCCAAAATTTGTCAGGTGTTGGGCATGGTTTATTTATAATTATGTATTCCGTGGTGGATTTTTGGATGGTAAAGAAAGCCTTGTTTATCACTTTTTGGAGTGTTATTGGTATCGGTTTATTGTCGATTCCAAAATTTATGAATTTGAACACTGCAATAAAGAGTTGGATCAGCTGAAAGCGTTGGATTAGGATAATTGTATGAAAAAAGTTCTTAATATTATGACAAGTGGATTAAAGAGGGACGGAATCACTTCTTCACAAATTGAATATATTAAGCATATGAATCTTGAAGAAATTAAAATCAATATAGCCTCAGTAAATGAACCCGAGAAAGATGTTGTGGAAGAGTTTAAGGGGTTGGGCTGTGATGTAATACAGTTTCCAAATAGATCGAAAATGTTATTACGCTATATACTATCACTATATTCACATATTAAAAAAGAAGCGTATGATGTAATACATGTACATGGTAGTAGTTCGCTAATGGCAATAGAATTATTAATAGGAAAAGTCGCTGGAATAAGGAAAAGAATTGCTCATAGTCGTAATACAACGTGCAAATACAAGGCGATTGATAGTTTACTTAGACCTCTTTTCTATAGATCGTATAATTGTGCGCTTGCATGCGGAAAGGACGCTGGAGAATGGCTCTTTCCAAATAGAGCCTTTGTTGTCTTACATAATGGTAAAGATTTGTCTAAATTTTCGTATAATGAAATAACAAGAAAGAGGATAAGAAATAAGTTCCAAATTGATAATGATATTGTTATCGGATTTGTCGGAAGTCTAACATTTCAAAAGAATATTTTATTTGTTCTTGAATTCTTTAAGAGTTTTCATGATACTTGTTCAAATTCAAGTTTATTTATAATGGGTGAGGGCGAGGAACGTGAGAATATCGAATCTTTTATATTAGATAATAATCTAAAAGAAAAAGTACATTTGATGGGGCGCATTTCGAATGTGAATGAAATTCTTCAAGCGATGGATGTAATGATATTGCCTTCACGTTATGAAGGTCTTCCAAATGTTGTTCTTGAATGGCAGATTGCGGGTTTGCCAAGTGTAATTTCTGATAGAATTACTAAAGAATGTATAGTTACGGATTTCATATATTCGGAATCTATTGATAATGGTGTATATAATTGGATTAAAAAAACAAAAGAAATCATAAAAATACATAATGACAGAAAAAAACAATCTAATGCTGGAATTAGAGAGATGAAAATCAATTATTTTGATATTGATTATTCGGCTGCTCGCCTTTCTTCTATTTACTTAGATAATGATATAACTTGAACCTGTGAAGCTCTCCACGTATTATATCAGAAAGTGTTGTAATATAGAGAATTGATGGTTATATGTCTTTTAAAATATTGATGAAACTCAATAATAGTAGCTATTATTTCTTAAGACTTAAGTGAATTAATCGTGTTCTGTCAAAGAGTTTAGTTGGTTTAAGCCTGTTTAATGGAAGGAAATATGATATGTTAGAAGAAAAAATAAGATTGAAAGTGAGAAATAATTTAATTATTCCTACGATGAGTAAAAGGTGGGCTAGGGAACTGATATCAGATGATTTTACAATTATATCAAACAATTGTTGGGCTGGAACTGTTTACGAAAGTTATGCAATAGAGAAGAAGACACCTACCGTTGGTATGTTTATTATGCCGGAAGATTATCTGTTGTTTTTGATGGATTTGAATTTCTATTTGAACGAAAGATTGGTTTTTATTGAACCATTTGAGTCAAAGTGGAAATGCTCATTATCATATAAGAGGAATTGGGGTAAATATCCTATTGCAAGACTTGGAAATATAGAACTTCACATGTTGCATTATCATGATAAAAATATTGCGTTAGATAAATGGAATAGAAGAATAGAAAGAATTAATCATGCTCATCTCATGGTAAAATTTAATGATCAAAACGGCTGTTCTAAAGAAATTTTGGATAAGTACTTGGATCTAAAGTATAAAAACAAAATATTTTTTACATCAAATGCTAACTGGGCAAATAAACCAGAAACTATATTTATCCCACAACCACGGAATAATAGAAATGAAATATATGCATCAAGAGAACCGTATGGACCAAATAGACTTTTTAATGTTACTAAATATATAAATAATATTATTAGATAATCTCTTTTGTCTGGTGAAAACGAGGAAACACATGATGAATTATTATGTTAGATGGGATAATCCATCTATTGTTTTATATATAATATGCGGTTTTATTTTTATGCTTTGCTGCTATCACTATAAAGAGAAAAAAATACGAAATAATATAAATAAAAATACCATATTGTACTTTATGCCTGTATTGGTTGTTTGGATTGGTATAGCAGTTTTCAGACTAGTTACATTAGAAGTTGGTGGAACAGATGCACCTACATATATCCTATATTTTGAGAGGTGTTTAGAGTTTAATTTAAATTATAATATGGATCTAGGCTTTGCTTTGTTTACAAAGGCAATTCGTCTTGTCTCTGATGATTATCATGTGTTCTTTTTAATATATTATACAATAATTATAACATCTATTATATATTTCGTAAAAGAATTCATAGGTGTTGAAACAAGTATAATTCCACTAAGTATTTCATTCTTCCTCTACTTAAGAAGTTTCACATCCATGAGGAGTAATTTTGCTATTGCATTTATAATGTTTTCGATAATAGCATTAAAGAAGGAACGTTATTACATTTGTTTTATAACCGCTATAATTGCCCTATTATCACATACATCATCTTTGGTGTATGTAGGATTTATTGTGTTTTATTTTGTTAATAAAGATAAAAATTTAAGAATATGGCAGTCAATTTTGATACTAATAGTAATGTTCTTTGCTGGAACTTTAGTTCAAGCGTTATTTAATAATGGAAGTCTATCTTTTTTATCCGATGTTGGTAGTGGAGCATATGCTTCTTATGCTCGAAGATCTATAGGTAAAAATATATTCTTGAATTATTCAGTATCAAATATTCCTCAACTTGTTTTATTCCTAGCACTTATACTGCTGAGGAAAAAAGTTGACTACGTAATTTCGGCAAGCGATAAGGCAAATTCAAAAAGGATTGCTATGCTAAGGACGATGAGTTACTATGATTTTTTTGTAGTTCCAGTTATTTTTGTATTAAGTATTTATAGGGGTTATGAATATTTTTATATAGCACGTCTTCTAATGTGGGGAGAACTTATCCCCCTGTTTAATGGTTATTTCACAAAAGGCTCAAAAAAGATAATTACATTTTTATTTTTGACGGTTTTTGTGGTATGGATGATTGGAAGAGTTGAAGCGACCTATCAAACAAGTCATCTAATGCCTTATATTTTTTCCTTTTAATTGATTAGCAAGGAGAATTGTTTTATGAAAATTTGGCATATTATAAGAGGAATAAATGATGGTGGAGCTGAGACGCTTGTTAAAGATTATGCTACGTTAATAGGTGATGACTTTAAAACGAAAGTTGTTATGTTATATTGTGTCAGATCCTCTAGTAATTGGAAAACACTTGTTGAAAATAAAATAGATTGCGATATAATATATAAAAAATGGAACCTATTTACAAAAATTTTTAATTATCTATTTGGAAGTATATTTGTTGCTTATCATATTAAGAAGCTAATTAAACAGGATAAACCAGATGTTATCCATTGTCATATGCCGGTATTAAAATATATATCAAAACTAGGTAATAATCTGAACAATATAAAGCTATTCTATACTTGCCATAGCGTTCCAGAACGTTACTTTTCGGGACGACACAAATCTGAATATACGTCTGCAAAGAAAATGTTAAGACAACACCATCTTCAAATGATAGCATTACACTCTGATATGGCGAAGGAATTAAATACATTATTTAATATAGACAATACCATAATTATTCATAATGGAATTAATATTAAACGGTTTATGGATGAGAAGACAACAAGGGAAGATATACGTTTACAACTCGGAATACCAAAGGATGCATTTGTTATTGGGCATATAGGTAGATTTGAAAAAATCAAGAATCACAGGTTAATATTTGAGGTGTTCGAATCGGCTTTGCATAAAATAGAAAACTGTTATTTATTGTTAATAGGACATGGCACTTTGCTAAAGTATTTTTCTATGCTATCCAAAGACGCGAAGTACAACAACCATATTATAATCCTTTCACATAGATCAGATGTACCTGTTTTACTTAAAGCAATGGACGTCTTTATATTTCCTTCTATTAAAGAAGGGCTTGGTATTGTAATGATTGAGGCTCAAATAGCGGGGCTGCGATGTGTAGCTTCAGATGCGATACCTCGAGATGCTATAATAAGTGATAAAGTACAAGTTATAAAATTAACCGCTAATATAGATATGTGGTCAGATGCGTTATTAATGGGCGGAGCAGCTGAAAAGAACATATGTACAATAGATGATTACAATATTCAAAAAGAAATACAAAAACTCGAATGTTTATATAGAGGAGACTGATATGATAGCTCAATTCGCAATAAATTTTCATAAATTTACTTTTTTATAACTTGCTAGGAAGTGAATTACAATGATATTGAGAGCCTTTTCAAAAATAAAAAAGTATGGGATTAGAAAATCTTTAAAAATTATGTATGAATACTCTCTATATAATTATATTTCTGAATTTATGGGATTGTTTTTAAAAAAAAGAAAATTATTAAATATAATTCTAATAGAGAGCCATAACGACTTTGATTGTAATGGCGGTGCATTTTTTGATTATTTAATAAAAAACAATGTTAACTTAAACTACAAAATTGTATGGTTGCTTAAACACAAGATAGATCGTAAGTTGCCTACGAATGTGACATATGCGAGACTATATTGTCCAAGTATAAAAAGAGCTTACTATAGTTGGCTTGCAAAGTACCTGCTTGCTGATTGTGTTATTACGCCTAAACATCGAGAAAATCAGATTTCGATTTATTTAACACATGGAGCAATTGGATTAAAAAGTGTTCATGGTAAGGAAAATGTTCATAAATCTGTTGATTATATTTTAGCAGGCTCCAAGAACTATGATTCTGTATATCGATATGAATTGTCTGTCTATGAACATCAGAAATTACTTCATATAGGGTTTCCATGTATGGATATTCTTTTTAAGGACAATCGAGATGAATTAAAGAAAATTACTGATTATTCATTTTCCAAAGTTGTTTTATGGATGCCAACATTTCGAAAAGGGGGACGTCAAAGTAGGAACGATAGTACAAGCGATTTACCAATGGGAATACCTATTATATATGATGTAGAAGAATATAGAAAATTAAATAAAGAATTGCATCACAGTAATATTCTTATGATAATTAAAATCCATCCGATGCAAGATCCAAGTACATATTCCAAACTGGTGAATCTATCAAATATTATTGTACTTGATGGAAATATGACAAAAAAGTTAGGAATTGACAACTATCGTCTTATGAGTCAAGCAGATGCTTTGATTTCAGATTACTCGTCTGTATGTTATCAGTTCCTTATATTGAATAGACCTATAGGATTTGTCCTATCAGATGTAAACGATTTAAAAGCGGGACTGGCTGTAGACAATCCAGAATTCTTTTTAGCTGGACCCCAAATATACAACATAGATGAACTGAAGTCGTTTGTTTATAATGTTAGGGATAATATTGATACGTTTGAGGATAAAAGGATAAAATTACTAGAATGGCTATATGACTATCGAGACGGAAATGCATGTGAACGATTATCAAGCTATTTAAATCTAATTTAATGCTTATGTATTTCAAATGGAGTATAGGAGGTTTAGCAATGAATGAATTTTAGCAAGAAATATAAAATGGTAAGTGTTCAGGCTAAAGCGAGCATTTGGTTTGTATTTTGCAGCTTCTTGCAAAAAGGAATATCATTTATTACTGTTCCTATTTTTACAAGATTACTGACAACAGAAGAATATGGAACTTATAGTCTCTATTTGTCTTGGCTTCAGATTATTACTATTATAACCTCCCTAAATTTGTTTAATGGAGTACTTGATAATGCGATGAGCAAATATGAAGAAGATAGAGATAGGTTTATCTCAGCCATGCAGGGTCTTACTATAACTCTTACAACAGTAGCGTTTATTATATACCTTGCTGCATCTAACTTCTGGTCTCATCTTCTTGGACTGGCTCCTGTATATATACTCTTGATGTTTATTGAGATGTATGTCCGTCCAAGCATGCTCTTCTGGTCAGGTAAACAGAGATTTGAATATAAGTACAAACAACAGGTTTTTACCACACTGACAAAGTCTATTGTGAATCCTGTCTTAGGTCTTGTGATGGTGTATACAATGGCAGATCGTTCTTTTGCAAGAGTTCTGTCGATTGTAATTGTTGAAGTTATCTTTTGCGGATTCTTCATGATACTGCAATTTGCCAGAGGTAAAACATTTTATAACGCTTTTTATTGGAAATACGGATTAAAACTTGCTATTCCGATGCTGCCACACTATTTGGCAGGAACCATCTTAAACCAGGGCGACCGTGTAATGATTGAGAAAATGGTCAATAAATCAGCGGTAGCTTTTTATAGCGTTGCTTATAGCATAGGAATGCTTGTACAGATATTTACAAGTGCGATCAATAGTGCCATAACTCCCTGGGTTTATCAAAAGATGAAAAATAAAGAAAACGAGGGAGTGGCGAAAACTTTCAATGGATTGCTGGTGTTTGTCGCTGGGATTAGTATAGCGTTGATGCTTGTCAGTCCTGAACTTATGCTGATCTTTGGTTCGTCGGAATATGTTCAAGGAGCATATGTTATCCCCCCGGTAGCGGCAAGTGTGTACTTTATTTTTTTATACTATTTGTTTTCTCTTCCTCAGTTTTTCTTTGAGAAGACAAAGTTTTTGTTTATTGCATCTTTGGCGGCAGCTGTGTTGAATCTGGGGCTTAATTATATATTCATTAATCTTTATGGGTATGTGGCAGCGGGATATACAACATTGGCTTGTTACGTAGCATATAGCATAGGTCACTATCTTGTTAGTAAGAGAGTCCTCGGTCACTTTATGGATGGAAAATCACTGTTTGATGTCAAAACAATAGTACTGATATCTATAGTGTTGATTGGCTTTGGTATCGGAGTTAATTACATCTTCGATTTTAGAATTTTGCGATTTGCCATTTTGGTAGCCGAGCTTATTGTCGCATTTATATTAAGAAAACGGATTTTACAGATGTTTAAGAAGAAAAAGGCAGCAGAATAATATGGGGAGAAGAGCAATTTTTGGCAAGCGATAAGAGCAGTATGTATCTTTGCTGTCATTATGATTCATTGCCCTAATGGCACATCCTTAGATCAAGGTTCCATTCAGTTTTGGCTTTATATACTCATCAGGAGTTTAATCAACTTTCCGGTAGCTGTATTCATTTTTATGGCCGGATGGTTTGTTAATCGACAAAAAGTATTTAAAGACTACAAAGCCTATATGATATGTTGGGAGTTGAGGCTGCTAATACCATATCTACTTTGGTCGACCGTCTATTTTCTGATTTCCTATGTGCGGGGTGAAGCAATAACACCGCTGACAGTAGTTAAGAGATTGCTTATAGGAAAATCTGCAGGACCATTTTACTACATCATTGTAATGCTTCAATTAACTTTGATGACGTACTGGCTTTGCAAAATTCATGACAACATTAAAAAGAAGGCATTGGTGTATGTAATGCCTCCGGTTATGTTAGCAATTATATACTACATGGCTATTAGCAAAGATTCTATTCCATGGTGGTGCGATACCTTGTTCCCAGTATGGATAGGGTTCTATTTCCTTGGTATTCAGGTTCAAAAAGGTGATAAAAAGATAGAGTCATTGTTAACGAGAATTGGTTCTTTACCATTTGTGATTTTGTTTTTCATAGTTAACTTATTGGAAAGCATTATTCTTGTCAGGAATGGAATACCGTTTACGCTTTCTGTTAGTCAGAATCGTGTGGGTGGTTTTTTGTTCGCGCTATCGCTCATTGGGTTGTTCTATAGATATAGAAGCTCGCAGATTAATAGCAGGATCATGATTCGAATTGGCAACAATTCATATGGCATTTTTTACATTCATTGCTTTTTTATAATGATAATCAATGGCGTTTTATCGCGTATTATCGCTTCTGAATTGTGGGTTCCTCGGTTTATTATCGCGTTTATTTTGACATTGGTTTGCTCGGAAATTGTAATCAATCTTATGCGAGGCATTGCTAAGAAACTGAATATTGAACCCTGCTTAAAATTCATTGGATTCTAAAATGAATATCCTATGATGAAAACAATGTTCCAAATACAATCTTTCCGCGTGTGGCAATGAACGTGAGCATATTTTTCATTGAAAATGGCTGCAAGGTTATAGGTTTTATTCGACCCTATGAAAAAAGTCTGTAAAAACTCAGCCAACTGTGGTATAATAAAAATACACGGGAGGCTGATTTTTATGGGAAGAAAAAGAATACCGATAAGCGAGGGCAAGAAGAACATAATCAGTATGCTGTTTGAAAAGTACAATATTGAGACAGCAGAAGATATTGAAAATGCGCTAAAAGACTTGCTCGGGGGTACAATTGAGGAGATGCTGGAGTCTGAAATGGACGAGCATCTCGGGTACAAGGAATACGAGCGTTCAGATAACACGGATTCCAGGAATGGCAAGAAAACAAAGAAGGTTCGCAGCAAGTACCGAGAAATCGAGATCGCAGTGCCTCAGGACAGGGACGGAACCTTCGAGCCTAAAGTCGTGAAGAAGCGTCAGAAGGACATTTCCGGTATTGAGCAGAAGATCATATCGCTGTATGCTAAAGGCATGACGACCCGGCAGATCAGCGAAACGATTGAAGACATCTACGGGTTCGAAGTCAGCGAAGGCATGGTTTCGGACATCACCGACCGACTGTTACCGCAGATAGAGGAGTGGCAGAACCGTCCGCTTGATGAAGTCTATCCGATAGTGTTCACAGATGCAATTCATTTCTCGGTACGTGATAACGGACAGATCAAAAAGCTTGCAGTATATGTGATTCTTGCAGTAAATCTCGAAGGCAAGAAGCAGGTACTGTCGATACATATCGGAAAAAATGAGAGTGCCAAATACTGCCTGGGAGTTCTGAACGAGCTTAAAAACCGCGGCGTAAAGGATATTCTTGTGATTTGTGCAGATGGACTGACAGGTATGAAGGAAGCGGTCGCAGCCGCATTCCCGAATACTGAATTGCAGCGGTGCATAGTTCATCAGGTCAGAAATACGCTGAAGTATGTCGGTGAGAAAAACAAGAAGGAGTTTGCCGCAGACCTCAAAAGATATACCACGCGCCCTCCGAAGATGCTGCACAAAAGCAATTAAAGGCTGTAACCGAAAAGTGGGAGAAAGAATATCCAAATGCGATGAAAAGCTGGCATACCAACTGGGATGTTATCTCTCCGATTTTCAAGTTCTCGGCACAGGTCAGGAAGGTTATATACACTACCAATGCGATAGAAAGCCTGAATAGCTGCTACCGCCGTCTGAATAAGCAGCGGAGCGTCTTTCCGAGCGATACGGCTCTTCTGAAGGCGCTGTATCTTTTAACCAATGAGATCACGAAGAAGTGGACGATGCCGCTCAGAGACTGGGGTAAAGTGCTCGGCGAGCTTGAGATCATGTACCCGGACCGGCTCGGCTGAGCCGCCGCAAATCAGCCGGTCTGCATTCTGCTGCGCTCCATTCCGAACGGCTGATTTGCGCTGAACCTTGACAATTGGCAGTGTACATTGTATACTGTAAAAAGAACGGAGCAGCTTTCATGCTGCCCCAACGTTTAGTTTTTATCACAGTTGATGATTTTACAGAAATTTATTCACAGATCCTTTTATTTCCACATTACCCCACAATATATTTGTGAGCGGAACATTATCGATCATATTTTGAACAACCATTAGTATTTCATAGAAGGGAAAACACCTAAGATGAGCCTTGAAAGAACGCAATTTGAAATTCTGACAACTTTGACAGAATCAAAAGTCCCGTTAACTCTGCGTAAAATTGAGTATGCCGCAAAACACTCACTTGGCATGATCAATCGCACTGTTACGGAACTTACTGAAGCCAGATATATGGAGGACGGAAAGATAACAAATTCCGGTTTAACAGCCCTCGAACCTTACAGAGCAAAACGTGCTATTTTCATAGCAGCCGGTTTTGGTTCGCGGCTTGTGCCTATCACACTGAATACTCCTAAGCCTTTAGTCCGTGTGCATGGAGTGCGTATTATTGATCGTCTTATAGATGCTTGTCTTGAGGCAGGAATAAACGAAATATATATAGTCCGCGGGTATCTTGCAGAGCAGTTTGATCAACTTTTGTACAAGTATCCAATGATTAAGTTTTTAGAGAACCCGATGTACAATGAAGCAAACAATATAAGCTCATCATTGGTTGCGAGACATATGCTGTCAAATGCATATGTATTTGAAGCGGACTTGTTGATCTCTAATCCGGCTATCATAAAGAAATATCATTACACATCTGATTTCCTGGCGATAAAAAAAGATCGCTCCGATGATTGGTGCTTCAAGGTCAAAGATGGAGTCATAGTCGAGGAAAAAGTCGGCGGTGAAGGTGATGATATATGGCAGATGGTTGGTATCAGTTATTGGAATGAAGCCGACGGTCATAAACTATCAAAAGACATTGCAGACGTGTATGCAAGCCCGGGAGGAAAAGAACGTTACTGGGAGCAGGTTCCGCTGGTATATCGAAAAGATCGCTATGCGGTTGAAGTAAGAGAATGTCATGATGAAGACATCGTTGAGATCGATACATTCAATGAGCTTAAAGCTATCGATAAGTCATACGATGTATAAATCATAATGATTGCTCAGAATATTGGTATAATGATCCGTAGATTTGAACACGGGTCTTTCTTTAGAATCTGAAATTCAGGATCTGTTATGATTCTGTTCAAATTCAGAACCGAAACTAATGAAATTAAACGATATTAAGAAATAATGAACAAAGGAGCGTTAACAATGGAGCCTATAAAAAGAAATATTCTGCTTAACCCAGGTCCGTCAACAACTACCGATACGGTCAAGTATGCACAGGTCGTTCCGGATATCTGCCCGCGGGAAAAAGAATTCGGCAATCTGATGAAAGGTTTGAGAGAAGATCTTGTAAAGATAGTTCACGGCGATACCCAAAAGTATACCAGTGTTCTGTTTTGTGGTTCAGGTACTATCAATATCGATGTATGCATAAACAGTCTGCTGCCGGAGGGAAAGAAAATTCTTGTTATCAATAACGGCGCATACAGCACGAGAGCGGTCGAGATATGTCATTATTACGGTCTTCCCCATATTAATCTTCAATTCCCTGTAGATCAGCGCCCGGATCTTGAAAAGATCGAGGAAACGTTAAAAGCCAATCCGGATATAGGACTGATACACACCACTCACAACGAGACGGGTACCGGTATTCTTAATCCTATCCGTGAGATCGGCGCACTTGCACACAAATACGGAGCAATATTCACTGTGGATACAACAAGCACTTATGCTATGCGTCCTATCGATATAGAAAAGGATAATATAGATTTTTGTATGGCAAGTGCTCAGAAGGGGCTTATGGCATTCACCGGACTCAGTTTTGTAGTCGGTAACAGATCTATAATTGAAAAGAGCAAGGATTTCCCGAAACGCTCCTATTACTGCAATCTGTATTTGCAATATGAATTCTTCGAGAAAACAGGTGAAATGCACTTCACACCGCCTGTTCAGACTATATATGCAACATTACAGGGACTCAAAGAGTACTGGGCGGAAGGCGAAGAGGCGAAATGGGCTCGGCATACCCGTGTGTTTAACGCTATAAACACAGGATTGGATGAACTTGGATTCCGTCAGGTAATAAAGCCGGAGTGGAGAGCCGGACTTGTTGCTTCTGCAATTTATCCCGATGATCCGAACTGGAGTTTTGAGAAAATACATGATTATTGTTATAAACGCGGATTTACAATATATCCCGGAAAGATAAGTACGACAAATACTTTCCGCCTGTGTGCTCTTGGCGCGATAGATGAAGTTGATATAAAAGACTTCTTTGTTGTGTTCAGGGAAGCACTTAAAGAGACTGGTGTTCAGACTCCGGTTGTATATAAGAATTGAGAGGACAAAAACAATGAAAACCGTTTATACCTGCTTCTGCACTGATATTATCCATGACGGTCACCTTAACATCATCAAGGAAGCACATAAGATAGGAAAGGTTATAGTCGGCTGCCTGTCTGATGAAGCGCTGATACGATACAATAAATTCCCGACTATAGGTCAGGAGGAAAGAATAAAGCTCTACCGTTCTATTGACGGAGTCGAGGAAGTCGTCATTCAGAATGATATGCTATACGACGATGCTATCACACTTATTCAGCCGGATTATGTCATTCATGGAGATAACTGGAAGGAAGGTCCTGAGAAAGCGATACGCGATCATGTGGAAAATCTGCTGAAAGCGTATGGCGGTAAATTGGTAGATATTCCTTATACGTATAACGAGAAGGTAAAGAAGATAGATATGCAGCTTCGTGAGAAGCTTGCCATGCCTGAGTACAGAAGAAAAAGACTCCGTCAGCTGATATCCATGACTCCGATCGTAAAAGTCATGGAGGCTCACAGCGGGTTGACCGGTCTGATAGTCGAAAAAACTGTCATTGAAAGCAGTGATGGAAAATTAGATCAGTTTGATGCTATGTGGATCAGTTCTCTTTGTGATTCAACAGCGAAAGGAAAACCGGATATCGAGCTTGTAGATATGACCTCTCGCTTCCGAACGATAGACGATATAATGGAAGTTACAACAAAGCCGATTATATTTGACGGAGACACCGGCGGACTTACCGAACATTTCGTATATACTGTAAGAAGTCTTGAACGTATGGGCGTAAGCGCAATTATTATTGAGGACAAAAAAGGTCTGAAGAAAAACAGCCTTTTCGGCACCGAAGTCAAGCAGACGCAGGCAACCATTGAAGAGATGAGCGCAAAGATATCGGCGGGCAAGAAAGCACAGCTTACCGATGATTTCATGATAATCGCCCGTATTGAAAGCCTCATACTTGAAAAGGGAATGGAAGACGCGCTTGAAAGAGCAAGAGCGTTCGTAAAGGCTGGAGCTGACGGAATAATGATACACAGCCGTAAGAAAGATCCTGCCGAGATCATTGAATTCTGTGACAGGTTCAGAAAAGAAGACAGCAAGACTCCAATTGTTGTCGTTCCGTCCAGCTTTAATACTATCACAGAGGAAGAACTGGCAGAGCACGGAGTTAATATCGTCATTTACGCTAATCAACTCACAAGGTCAGCGTTCCCGGCAATGCAGCAGACTGCAATAGATATTCTGAAATATCACAGAGCAAAGGAAGTTGATGACAGGTTGATGCCGATCAAGCAGATAATCACACTGATAGACGAATTGTAAGGAGTAAAAATGCATGAAAGTTGAAAAACTTGTTGAAATAATCGGCTCCGACTTCTACACCGGAGTCCCGGACAGTCAGCTGAAAGCTCTCTGCAACTATCTCATGGACAGATACGGCATTGATCAGAAGCATCATATAATTGCAGCAAACGAAGGCAACTGTACAGCACTTGCGGCAGGTTATCATCTTGCCACTGGAAAAGTGCCGGTCGTATATATGCAGAACAGCGGAGAGGGAAATATCATAAATCCCGTTGCAAGCCTTCTGAATGACAAGGTCTATGCAATCCCGGTAATCTTCATTGTTGGCTGGAGAGGTGAACCGGGAACACACGACGAACCACAGCATATCTATCAGGGCGAAGTCACGGTTAAACTGCTGGAAGACATGGATATAGCAACATTCGTTATCGGCAAGGAAACGACAGAAGATGAGGTATCTGCCAAAATGGATGAGTTCAGATCTATACTTGCAAAGGGAAAAGATGTTGCATTTGTTATCCGGAAAGGTGCTTTGACAGATGCGCCTGAGGTCGTGTATAGCAACAATAACACAATGGTTCGCGAGGAGATAATAAAGCACATTGTCAAGGCGAGTGGGGATGACCCAATTGTATCGACAACCGGAAAAGCAAGCCGGGAACTTTTCGAGATAAGAGAAGCAAACTGTCAATCTCACAAGTACGACTTCCTTACCGTGGGTTCTATGGGGCATTCTTCTTCTATCGCTCTCGGAGTTGCATTAAACAAACCCGATACCCGGATATGGTGCATAGACGGTGACGGTGCGGTACTTATGCACATGGGATCAATGGCGGTCATCGGTGCTAACAAGCCGAAGAATCTCATACATATCGTTATAAACAACGGCGCGCATGAGACAGTCGGCGGAATGCCCACTGTTGCTGGGAACGTTGATCTTGTTGCTGTTGCGAAAGCCTGCGGATATCCCAATGCCGTATGCATTGACAATTTCGATGCTCTTGATAAAGAACTTGAAGCCGCAAAGCGCAGAAATGAATTGTCACTTATTGAGGTAAAATGTTCTATCGGTGCGAGATCAGATCTTGGAAGACCGACTACTACAGCTCTCGAAAACAAGCAGAATTTTATGGAATATCTGAAGACATTATAAGGGGTAAATATTATGTGCGGAATAGTTGGCTTCGTCGGCACCCACCAGGCAGCCCCCATACTGCTTGACGGGCTCTCAAAACTCGAATACCGAGGCTACGACTCAGCGGGTCTTGCTGTTCGTGACGGCGAAAAGGCAGCAGAAGTAGTTAAGGCAGTTGGCAGGCTCAAAAACCTTGCTGAAAAGACAGACGACGGAAAAGCGCTTCCCGGCACCTGTGGCATAGGTCATACACGCTGGGCAACTCACGGCGAGCCGTCGCAGACAAATGCTCACCCTCATGTATCGGGCAACTGCACAGGTTCGGGTTCCGGCAAAGTGGAATCCGAGGTAGTCGGTGTTCACAACGGCATCATTGAGAATTACAAGGAACTCAAACAAAAGCTCGAACACAATGGATATGCGTTCTACAGTGATACTGACACAGAAGTAGCAATCAAACTTGTTGACTACTATTATAAAAAGTATCTGCATGACCCCATCGACGCGATATCCAAGACAATGGTTCGTGTTCGCGGTTCGTATGCGCTGGAACTGATGTTCGCAGACCACCCCGGTGAGATATGGGTAGCTCGCAAAGACAGCCCCATGATAATCGGTGTGGCGGACGGCGAAACATACATCGCCTCCGATGTTCCTGCAATTCTGAAATATACAAGAACAGTTTACTACATTGACAATCTCCAGTGTGCAAAGATAACTCCCGGCGAAGTTCATTTCTACGATCTCAACGGTGACGAAGTAAATATCGAGCCCACAGAGATCAAATGGGATGCCGAAGCTGCTGAAAAGGGCGGCTACGAGCATTTCATGATAAAAGAGATACACGAGCAGCCTAAAGCCGTCGGTGATACTCTCAATTCTGTTATCAAGGACGGCAGAATTGATCTTACCGAAATTGGTTTGTCCGAAGAAGAAATAAAGGAAATCTCCTCAATTACAATGGTAGCCTGCGGATCCGCATGGCACGTCGGAATGGCTTGCCAGTATGTCATAGAAGACCTTACAAGGATTCCCGTGCGCGTAGAGCTTGCAAGCGAATTCAGATACCGCAGACCTATCCTCGATCCGAAGCAGCTTGTAATTGTCAATGTCGTTGGCTCGTCTATCGCACGCGAAGCCGATAACGTATTCTATACACTTGCAGGACCGGAGATCGCAGTTGCGACCACAAAGGCATACAGCGCCCAGCTTGCAGCGGGTTATTCACTTGCAGTGCAGTTCGGTAAGGTTCGCGGAACGATAACCGAAGAAGAATACAGCAAGTACATAGAGGAATTGCAGAGTATTCCTACAAAGATCGCAAAGATTCTTGAAGATAAGGAACGCCTGCAGTGGTTCGCATCGAAATTTGCTCATATACAGGACGCTTTCTTCATCGGACGCGGCATTGACTACGCAGTCGGACTTGAAGGCAGCCTCAAGATGAAGGAGATCAGCTATATCCACTCCGAGGCATACGCTGCCGGCGAACTTAAGCACGGCACGATCAGCCTTATCGAGAACAACACACTTGTCATCGGAATCCTCACCCAGAACGAACTCTACGAAAAGACCGTCAGCAACATGGTCGAGTGCAAAGCCCGCGGAGCTTACCTCATGGGACTTGCATCTTACGGCAAGTATGAAGTCGAGGATCAGTGCAACTTCGTGACCTACGTTCCCACGATCGACCCGCACTTCGCAGCAAGCCTTGCTGTCGTTCCTCTCCAGCTTCTCGGATATTACATCTCCGTCGCAAGAGGACTTGATGTAGATAAGCCGAGGAACCTTGCAAAGAGTGTTACGGTAGAGTAAAATTTTCTAATAAATCTCCCCTGCCCTTCTAATGAAATTTCCGCAAAATTTCCGGCACCATGTTTTGTTTGATTTTATTTGGCGATCATTCACAGCTTGCCTGTCCGGAATAATAGCGGGATTTATGCAAATGCTACAAAATAAATGTGTTGATACTCTATATATAAAATTGAGGGGGTAGTGGGCGTTAGTTCGTGTGAGTTCAAGTCTCATTCTCCGCACCATCTTTATTGAACGCTTTAGATATTATGCCCACAAAAGGCTTGGTTAAGCCATTTGTGGGCATAAGTCTTTTGAATTCAAAAATCCCAATTCCATAGATATTTTTTGACCAAAAAAACGACCAACGGGACTTGAACCCCCTTTGGTATAAAATTTTCAAACTGAAATTCGTGATAATTTAACAAATTTGCAGGATGTTCTCACGGAAACTCAAGGCGGTATTCAGAACAGATCCAGCATACTGTCGAGATAGATCTCTTCGCGTACAGTAAGCTGGTATTCCGGCTTTGTGAGATAATAAAGAAGAAACTCAAGATTGACGGCACTTCCGAGCCCTCTGCCTTCTATTTTGAAATTTGAAAAACCGAGCGGCAGATAGGTGCTGATGATATCATCAATACCGATAAATCCTGGATTTTTCATTGCCTTTGAAAAGCGATATCCGTCCTTGGCATCAGGTGCGCTACAGATATGGTCGGGAATGTTTTCTCCGAGATTTTTCCGGCTGACATTTTCATAGCACGCTTTTCTGTCTTTACAGTAAAACGAGCAGCACTCATTGCACAGAAATTCGACTTTATCTTTCTGGACCTGCGAGAGTGTATCAAGTTTATCGTACAGCTTATTCAGTCTGAAATCAGGAACAACATATTTAAAATCAATTCGGTCTGTTTCTTTAAAAAAATCATCAAAATCAGTCTGAACCTTTGTAGTCGAGGAAACGAAATAAAGACCGGGATAGTTCTTATTAATGTGTTCAAGCAAAAGATCTGAGTGGATTATTACACCATTCTGTACACCTTTGCTTCCGGCAAAAAGCATACACAGGGCATTGCATTTTTTATCAGCAAGATCTTCAGGCTTTAACATCGAATTGCTGAAAGTGAGTCTTGAAGAGATACTGTATTCATTCATAAGTGCAAGTACCTCTTCAGCTTCACATTCGCCGAATCCTGCACGTCCTCCGCCCCAGATACAGTCAGCCGGAGCACCATAGACAGATGCTATTTCGCACCAGTCGTAGAAATATTCCCGGTGCTCACGATACAGCGGCAGGAACTTACTGTAAAGGTCATAGAATTCAAACAGACCCGGAAGATGAAAGTAAGCTTTATTTTGAGTAGTATTTCCCATATTTATTCATTTATCTATGCTTATGTTTGTGCAAAATAGTCCCGCTTCCTGAATAATGCAGTCACAAAGTGCGCCAGGAGCCTGCCGGTAGTGAGACGGTTTATATGTACATTGTTTTTCGGGTTCATCAGCATTTTCTTTACAAAGAATTGTGCGACGACATCTGGTGTTTCAGCGACGATGTTGTAAAAGCGCTTTGTTTTATCGGGAAGATCTATCTTCTTCCCTGCTCCCGATGCGTTCGTGAGAAAATCGGTCGCCATTATTCCCGGTGAAAGTCTGCCGGCTCTGACCGTACTCTGCCGTTCGTCAAGCTCTTTTGCAAGTGCGACAGTAAAGTGTGTGACGGCTCGCTTGCTTGTACCGTACATATTTAAGCCAAGCATCATAGCATCGTTGCTGCCGTAGCCCTCGATATTGTAAATGTATCCTCCGCACGGCTGCGTTTCCATAAGCTGAACCGCGATCTTACTTCCGATAACTGCACCTCGGAGATCCGTATCCAGAACAGCATCTATCTCATCTTCGCCAAGCTCCCATACAGCTTTCATCTGCTGATTTACGCCTGCGTTGTTAATCCATATATCAACTGTTCCGAACTTTTCTGCGGAATATTCCGCAAGGGCATTAAGTTCCTCCGCCGATATGACATTTGCGCGGAAGCCCGCAACACTGCCGCCGCTATTTACGTTTTCCAGAGCTTTTACCGCAGCTTCAAGCCTTTCCGCGTTCATGCCGTTGAGCATGACATTCCAGCCGTTTCTGCGGAATTCCTTTGCCATCTCAAATCCGAGACCTCTCGTACTTCCAGTTATTACTGCTGTTTTCATGGCTTCGCCTCGTTTGTTCATAATTGTGCAAATGCAGATAATATTGCGGTTTAAATCATTATACGCTTCTCAAACCTGAACATACCGTCCGGGAACTGATCGTCGGCATTGTGCTCACCGTCCGGATCATTCATTCTTTTCAGGTATTTCTGCGTACCATTCATTTTGTAGTCTGTATTGACGCTGCACCTGTGAGATACCACTTATTGTTTTTGGTTATTTTGTTCTTTGCTTTTACGGGCGCAGCGTTATAAGCTCCCACTCACACCTTGCCTCTGTGCGGGCAGGAACTCCCCAGCCGCTCTCCCCTGCGCTGACATAAAGGAGCGTATTATCCCTTTCATACTCGCCGTATGTCTCAATGCCTGCCGCAATGTAAATAAACTGCAGCGGAAAAAGCTGCCCGGCGTGGGTGTGCCCCGAAAGCTGAAGCGCGGCATTCTGTTTCCGGCGCTGTTCTTCATCAAACGGCTGGTGGTCTGCAACTATCAGAGCGCCCTCGCCCTCATAGGGGTTTTTAAGCTCGTCCCAGCCGGCGCGCTTATCCCCTGCACTTATATCTTCGCGCCCGAGCAATACAAGGTCATCTGCCACCTTTACATAATCATCGCTCAGTATTATTATGCCTGCGTCCTCTATCGACCTGATGAGCTGCTCATCGGTATATGATCTTCCGCCGATGTATGAGGCGTTCGGCTGCCTGTCGTGGTTGCCGTAGACAAAGTATACGGGCGCGTCTATCTCACCTATTGTCTCATAGGTCTTTACCATATCGTCATATGTGGTAAGCTCGTCCGTCACATCGCCCCCTAAGATAACAAACTCGGGCTTCTGCTGATTGATCTTTTCGCAGACCCCTTTTAAATTATCAAGCGACTGCGCCGTGCCCGCGTGGATATCACTTACAAAAGCAAACGTATGCTCCTGCCCTAACCCGTTTACTACCCATTGGTGCTCATGCATTATGACGTTTGTGGCGTTCCATATACTCAGTGAGGTTATCGCCGCACAGAAAAGCACGCTTAAAATTCCGCACTGAATAAGGCTGCAGACGTATATCTCGCTGCCCTTACCTCTTTTGGTGATTACCCTGATAATATACTCGGCTATGCTGCCCGTCACATCACCGATAAGCGCCAGATAGAGCGCTCCGAGAAAATCTATAGTATTATAGGCGATGATGTTGTCTGTCGCTATGAGAAAAAACGCCGCTGCAGGAATCAGCAGGATCTTTACCGCAAACACAAGCGTTCTTGCAGTGCGAAACGGCTTTCTTCTCAGCGGCAGCTGAATTGCAAAAAGCACTGCCATTACGATGATTATTTCTGTCACCCAGAGTATTACTTTTTGTGTTACCATAAAAACCTCGTTCTTCTGTATTCTATGGAATATTATAACATTTAAAGCAGGCCTCGTCAAGAACCGTTTTTCAGCCTGCCGCGAGGAGACACTGCAATTTGTCAGCGGAGCAATATGCTCCCGGGGAAACCAAAGCGATAAACCCAACCCCCGGGAGAGAAGAATGTAATAACAGAAAACGGCACCTCTAAATGTATCGTAAAGACCGCCTGTAGGATCATTCCGGCAGGCGGTCAGGTTTTATGACAAAAAGCCTAAAATTTATGGCACAATGGCATAAATCAACTTAAAAGTATTGTGTTTTATTGTAAAATATGCTATAATTTATCAGTTAAATGTATGTTTCTTTTCTTCGGTAAGGGAGAAAGCGCACAGCACTGCGAAAGGAGTACTGATATGAACACAAAGTTTAAGGAAATGACACAGGAAAACGAAGGAAGCACCGCTTACCGTGACCCGGTCTCCGGAGCGTCCGCGGAAAACAGCGGACTGCGGGAGATCTATCCTCTGCCTCAGAACCAGAAGGGTATTCTTGCGGAATGTCTCGCCAAACCGGATACGACTATCTATAACTTACCGGTTCTGTACCGTCTCTCCGACAGGCTGGATCTTATGCGTCTGAAAAAAGCCGTTGAAACGGCGGCAGCCGCACACCCCTATATCAGCTCGTCAATAGTGACAGACTCCGACGGAGATTTCAAGGTAAAGCGGAATTACGGAGCGGCACCGACGGTTGAATACATCGAAACCGCACGGCTGCCGGAGGATCTTGTCATACCCTTTGACCTTATGAAGGACAACCTCTGTCGTCTGCGGATCTACAAGACCGATGACGGAAGCTACCTCTTTATGGATATCCATCACATCGTTTCTGACGGTACAAGTTTTGCCGTTCTTGCGCATGACATCAACACGGCTTATTCCGGAGGCGAGGTACTGCCGGAAACATATACCGGGTTCGATTGCGCTTCCGACGAGGAAAAACTGCGGCAGACAGAAAAATATGAGAGCGCAAGGGCTTATTACGAAAAGCTGCTCTCGGGGGCAGAGCCTGAAATGCTGCCCGAAGGTGATGTATCCGGCGAAGCGCCTTCCTTAGGATATTTCAGCGTCGATACGGATATAACCGGCGCGGAAGTCAGTGTCTTCTGCCGGAAGAACAATGTGAAAAAGACTCCGTTCTTCAACGCGGTGTTCGCTTTCGTACTGGGCAAATACAATTGCAGGAACGATGTCCTGTACACCACGGTATATAACGGCAGAAAGGATCCCCGTACCGAACACATAGTGTCGATGCTGGTCAAAACCTTCCCCGTTTTCTGTCATATCGACGCGGATCAGACCGCTTCCGCCTTTGCGCAAGACCTCGGCAGACAGATCGAGGAAAGTAAGGAAAACGATATTTATTCCTTTGCGGAGATCGCCAATGAACATAACATCTCGCCCGATATCATTTTTTCATATCAGGGCAGAGATTTTCTGATAAACTCGATCGGCGGAGAGCCGGCTGAGCAGACGTTCATGGAACTGAGCGAGGCAAAAGTGCCGCTTCATATCGACCTCTATGAAAAAGACGGAAAGCTCCTCTTCTCCGGCGACTACCGCAAAGACCTGTTCAGCGCGGACTATGTGAACAGAATGATAGCCTGCCTGGAGCATACGCTGCGTGAGTTCCTCAAAGACCCGGTACTGAAGAACGTGTGTATTGCGAATGAGAGCACCTGTAAGGAAATGGATGCCCTCAACGCCACCGAGACCGACGTGCCCGACACGGATATCGTCTCGCTGTTCCGTGCGGCTGCCGAAAAATATCCGGATCGTGAGGCGGTCATATTCCGCGATGAGGTGCTCAGCTACCGGCAGACCGATGAGATCTCCGGACGCATAGCGGGCAGTCTCCGCTCAAACGGTATCGGCAAGGGAAAAGTGGTGTCTGTCCTGGTACATCGCGGGACCGCAATGGTAACGGCTTCGCTGGGCGTACTGAAAACGGGTGCCGCATATCAGCCGCTCGACCCCGGCTACCCCGCCGAACGTCTGAGCTTTATGATGACGGATGCCGACTGTGCACTGCTTATCGCCGATGAAGATCTGCTTGAAAAGGTCCCGGACTACAAGGGCAAAGTGCTGCTTACAAAGGAAATACCGACACTGCCCGTATGTGAGGATACGCCCGGCGCGATCTCTCCGTCCGATCTTTTCATACTGCTCTACACCTCCGGCTCTACGGGAACCCCGAAAGGCGTCATGCTCGAACACCGCAATCTCGTGAACTTCGTCACATGGTACCGCGGTTTTTACAGTCTTGACGAGAATTCCCGCGTTGCGGCATACGCAAGCTACGGCTTTGACGCGAACATGATGGACCTGTACCCTGCCCTTACAACGGGAGCCTGCGTCTGCATAATCGACGAGGATATACGTCTCGACCTTATCGCAATGGAAAAATGGTTCAACAGTCTGGGCATCACCCACGCGTTCATGACGACGCAGGTAGGCAGACAATTCTATTCCATGACGGATACCCCAAAGCTGAAATACCTCTCCACCGGCGGCGAAAAGCTCGTACCGCTCCCGCCGAAGTCCGGAAATCCGGAATTCTATAATGTGTACGGTCCCACGGAATGTACGATACTTACAGCGTACAAGCTCGTTGATAAGCTGTACGAGCGCATCCCGATCGGCAGAGCGCTGAGCAACTACAAATGCTATGTTGTGGACAGCAGCCTGAACAGACTGCCGCCGTTCGTTCCCGGAGAGCTTCTTATCGCGGGACGCGGAGTAGGACGCGGTTATCTGAACCGTCCCGATCTTAGCGGGAAGGCTTTCATAAAAAATCCGTTCAGTGACGAACCGGGCTTCGAGCGCGCATACCGCTCGGGCGACATAGTCCGGCTGCTCCCGAACGGAGAGATAGACTTCATCGGAAGAAATGACGGACAGGTCAAGGTGCGCGGATTCCGCATAGAGCTCACCGAGGTAGAGGGCGTTATCCGTGAATTCCCCGGTATCAAGGATGCGACAGTTCAGGCTTTCGAGGATGCTGACACCGGTGAGAAGTTCATAGCCGCATACGTCGTTTCCGACAGTACGATCGACATTTCCGCACTGAACGACTTTATACGCGAGCACAAGCCATCGTATATGGTACCCGCCGTGACCATGCAGATAGACAGCATCCCGCTCAATCAGAACAGCAAGGTCAACAAGCGCGCTCTGCCAAAGCCTGTACCCGAAATGCACGAGGACACCGGAAAGGTCTGCGCTGCCGCCCCAATGAATGTGCTGGAGCAGGAACTTTCGGATATAATTTCCGGCATTGTCGGCAGGACCGGATTCGGCATCACAGACCGCTTTATCAACATAGGTCTCAGCTCCATTTCGAGCATACGCCTTGCCATGATAATATACAAGCGGTTCGGGATACAGCTCGATACAAGAAAGCTGATCTCGGAAGGCTGCATCCAGAGTATCGAGAACATAATACTTGCCGGTCTTCTTAAAAAGGATGTGCAGGATAATGATATCCCGTCCGGAAAACCCGCCGAGAATGCAAATCCCGCGGTGCAGTCCTGCCGGCTCAGCTTCGCGCAGCAGGGTGTTTACACCGAATGCCAGGCAAACCCCGACGCTGTGATGTACAACATTCCCTTCGCGGTACACTTCCCTGCGGGCATCGGCGCACAGCAGCTCGAAGCCGCCGTGCGAAGTGTGGTCGATGCTCATCCGTATATTCTCTGCCGCTTTGTTCCGAACGGCGACAACGAGATCATACAGGAGCCTGTTCCCGGCCAAAAACTTGATATACCGTACAGTGAGATGTCTCCGGACGAGTTCGCAGCGTACAAAAAAGCGTTTGTACGCCCATTTGACCTTGCAAAGGGACCTGCGGTAAGGTTTGAGATCGTTAAAACGGACAGCCTTGTTCTGCTTGCGGATATGCATCATCTTGTCAGCGACGGCGCATCCGTGGATCTCTTTATAAGCCAGCTCTGCCTCGCGCTGAACGGTGAGGAGCCGGAGAAAGAGAGCTACAGCTATTATGACTTTGCTTCCGAGGAAGAGATAGCACCGGAAACGGAGGAATTCTTTGCCGGACAGATGGCAGGAGTAGATGAAGCAACGCGGCTGATCCCGGATATATTTGCCGATAATCTCCCGCATACGGAGAAAAATGTGAACGCGGAGACGGATATCGCGGCGGTCAGGGAATATGCACGCAGTAACGGAGTGACCCCGGCGGCAGTATATCTTGCAGCGTGCTATATCACATTCAGCAGATATGTCTGTGAGGACACCGCCGCGATCGCTACTATCTCCAACGGCAGGAGCAATCTGAAGATCGGCAATACCCTTGGAATGTTTGTCAATACTCTTCCCCTTGTCATGACGATAGACCGGAAAGAAGATACTGTCGGCTTTATACGCCGTGCAGCAGAGGGCTTCACAGACACCATTGCTCACGAGAGCTATCCGTTTGCCCGCATCGCGGCAAAATATGACTTCCATCCGGCGGTATCATACGCGTATCAGATCGGAGTTATAAACGAATATTCCACAAAATACGGAACGGTATCGGCGGAACTGTTTGACCAGAATATTGCGAAGCTTCCCGTTTCAGTATTCATCAACGGTACGGAAGAAGCCGCACATATATCGGTGACTTACGATTCCGCTCTGTACAGCGAAGAGATGATGCAGGGTCTTGCAGCAAGCATCGAAAATGCCGTCCGCGGACTTATGACCTGCGGGACGCTTTCCGAGATCAGCCTTACAGACGAGGCTCAGTGGAAGGTGCTTGACGGCTACAACCGCCCGTGGGATCTGGATTACGACAAAAGCGATACCGTTGTCACCAAATTCAGAAAGAACGCAAAGGAACAGCCTGACAAGCCGGCTGCCGTATATAAGGATAAGACATATACTTACAGAGAACTCGACGAGCTTACGGATCGTCTGGCGGCGAAACTCCGTCATTATGTCTGCAAGACAACGGGAAAAGATTCTCTCAGGGAAGAAGTCGTGGCGATACTGCTGCCGCGGAACGAGAATGTATTTCTGCTGCCCCTGGCCGCGGTGAAGGCAGGACTTGCCTACGAGCCGCTCGACCCCAGCTATCCGAAGGAGCGTCTCAACTTTATGGTCAGGGACGCGAACGTCTGCCTGCTTCTCGCCGAGGACAGCCTGAGAGATCTTGTGGACGAATATGAGGGTCCGGTGCTGACAGTCAGCGAGCTTTACTCAATGGACGATGCACAGACCGTGCCTTTTGAGCAGTCTCCGGAGGATCTTTTCATACTGCTTTACACATCAGGCTCAACAGGTACGCCCAAGGGCTGTCAGATCGAGCACAGGAACGTTGTATCTTATTCATACGGTGTGCGCAGCGATTTCTACACAAGGGATGACAGGATCGCCGCCTATGCTTCCTTCGGCTTCGATGTGAATATGTCCGACATATTCTGCACGCTGCTCAACGGCGGTACGGTTTACCTTATCCCGGAAGATATACGCATGGATCTCGGAGCTCTTGCGGATTATTTCGACGAAGCCGGCATCACCGCTCTGCTGCTGACGACACAGGTAGGCGTACAGTTCCTGCTGAACTACCCAAACATGAAGACACTGCGTATGCTGGTCATGGGCGGCGAGAAGCTCCCCGCGGTGGACCCGTCCAGACTCTCATATACAATTGTGAACGGATACGGACCTACAGAGAACTGCTGCGGCGTAAGTCTCTTCCCGATCAAGGCATGGGAACCCAATATCCCGATCGGAAAGCCTATGAGCTCTATCCACGCTTATGTTCTTGACAAGACCGGACACAGACTCCCCGCCGGCGCGGCAGGAGAATACTGCCTGTCGGGTCCGCAGGTCAGCAGAGGCTATCTTAACCGTCCCGAAAAGACCGCAGAGGCTTATGAGGACTGCCCGTTCAACGATTTCCGTATGTATCATACCGGCGATATCGTCCGTTACCGCCAAAACGGTGACGTGGAATTTGTCGGCCGCAGAGACGGACAGGTCAAGATACGCGGCTTCCGCATCGAGACCAAGGAAGTGGAAAGCGTGATCCGCGGCTTCGCAGGAGTCCGTGACGTGACGGTACAGGCGTATGATTATGAGACCGGAGGAAAATACCTCGCGGCTTTCGTGGTCAGCGATACCGCACTGGACACAGCGCAGCTTGCCGAATATATAAAGACGCAGAAACCCGCTTATATGGTTCCCGCCGCGATAATGCAGATAGATAAGATACCTCTTACCGTAAATCAGAAAGTTGACAAGAAGGCCTTGCCGGAGCCCAGACTGCAAAAAGCCGCCTATGTTGCGCCTTCGGGCAGGACAGAAGAGGCTCTCTGCGCCGTATTCGGCAGCGTACTCGGCATAGATCGCATGAGCGCGGAGGACGACTTCTTCGATGTGGGCGGCAGTTCCATACTTGCCATGAAGGTAGTAATGGCAGCCGAAAAAGCAGGATACAGCATCGTATATAACGATGTATTCACCTATACAACACCGAGGGCTATGGCGGGATTTATCGACGGACGCAGTAAGGATACCGACGTTTCCGACGAAGTTCCGGCAGAAAACGAAGTGCCGGCGGCAGCCTGGATCGGCAGAGACGGCTATGATTACGGCAGGATAAACGAACTGCTCAGCCGCGGCACGATCGATGCTTTCCGCAGCGGCAGGCCCAATCCGCTGAACGATGTGCTCCTCACGGGCGCTACCGGCTATCTCGGCAGCCATGTGCTGCATGAACTGATAACGGCTCATGACGTCCGCATCTTCTGCCTGGTAAGGCCCGGCAAGGATCAGAGCGGACAGGAACGACTCATGTCGCTGCTGCGGTATTATTTCAACAGCGACTTCCGGGAGCTCTTCGGCACGAGAATAAACGTCATTGAGGGCGATGTCACGGATCCCGGCGCACTGATGTCATTTGAGGCACCCTGCGCGGATATGACTGTCATCAACTGCGCGGCAAGCGTCAAGCATTTTGCACGCGGCAATGAGATCGAACGCGCAAATATGGGCTCTGTCCGCAGTCTTACAGCGTGGTGCGAAAATAATAACGCCCGCCTGATACACATTTCCACAGGCAGCGTAGCGGGAGAACGTCAGAACGGAGTACCGCCGCTCAGCTTCAGGTTTGATGAGCACGTTCTGTACGCCGGTCAGGTCATAGACAACAATCAGTATGTACATTCCAAATTTATGGCGGAGCGCCATGTCTATGAGGAAATACTCGACCGCGGTCTGCGCGCAAAGGTACTGCGCATGGGCAACCTCGCTCCGAGAGCGGAGGACGGAGAGTTCCAGATAAATTATACGACAAACAGTTACATGAACAGCTTCCGGGCATTCCGGGCACTGGGTATGATAAGCTATGACGCGCTTGACCGGAATGTGGAGTTTTCTCCGATCGACACGCTCGCGAAGGTTGTTATCGCCATTGCGGGAACGCCGGACGACTGCATCTGCTTCATCCCGCTCAACCCGCACCGACCGCTCATGGGTGATGTAATCCGTGCGATGAACGAAGAAGGATATCCTATCCGCGGCGCGGAACCCGAGGAATTTATGTCGGCGCTGCACGAAGCGCTTTCCGACGAGACCAGGCGCGAAGCGGTAAGCACTCTGGCGGCGTACAACAGCGGCAGCAATACTCAGGAGATAGGTCCGGAGAGCTGCGACAATTCCCTTACCATGCAGATATTGGAACGTCTCGGCATCTCGTGGCCGGAGACTGGCAATGCCTACATCAGACAGTTCCTGAGAAAGTTGGGTCAGAAAGGATATTTCGGAGGAAACGGAGAATGAAGCTGTTCCACGAACTTATAACAGAATATGCCGCAGCGTTTCCGGACAAGGCAGCGGCAGTCGATCCGCGGGGAGAGATCAGCTACGGCGAAATGGAAAGGCTCAGTTACGGCTTTTCCCGCGTGCTTGCCGCACTGGGTACAGAAACCGGTGATGCTGTCGCGGTCTATGTGCCCTATACCGGAGAGATACTGCTCGGTGCCGTTTCGGCACTCCGTGCGGGCGCGGTGTTCATTCCGTTTGACTGCGAATATCCCGTGGAACGCCTGACATTTATGCTTGAGGACTCCGGAGCGAAAGCGATACTGACTACGCGGGAGCTATGGGAGCAGAAGCCGCTCGGCTTTCCCGAGGAAAGAGTGGTCTTCATGGACGAGCCGCCCTCACAGGAGCAGAAGGACGTTCACTGCGAGACGCTGTCCGATAATTCCCCGGCGATGCTGCTTTATACCTCAGGCACGACAGGAAAGCCCAAGGGTGTGCTGCATATCCACAAAATGCTTCTGCACATCGCTGATTGGATGAATGTACATGAGGGAGCCGAAATGGACGGCAGCACGAGATCCGGTGTCATTACGAGTTTTTCATTTGTGGGAACTCAGATGTTCCTGCTCGGTCCGCTGTCAAAGGGCGGTACCGTGTGCATAGCTCCGGAAGCCGCGCGAAAAGATCTGGGGTATCTGCACAGTTTCCTTGCTGAACAGCACATCACCCACATCTTCGTACCTTCCGGACTTGCCGCCATACTCGCGGAGGATCATGATATCAGCGGGATCTTTGTGTTCGCGGCAGGCGAAAAGCTGAGGAATTTCAGACCGCTCGTACCCGGGAACTTCCTGATCGACAGCTACGGCAGTACGGAGACCAGCGGAGTTTTGTCAAAAAAGGTCTACGGAGACGAGACACGCATCCTCGTCGGAAAACCGTTTACAAATACAAAGACGATGATCGCGGACGAAGCTATGAAGCCGGTAAAACCCGGAGAAGCGGGAGAACTGCTGATATCCAGTGAGTTCATGTCCCGGCAGTATTGGAAGCTGCCGGAGCTGAGCAGGGAAAAATGGATAGAACTGGACGGAACGGCATGGTTCCGCACGGGAGACAGAGCCTTGCTGACAGCAGAGGGAGATCACGACATCCTCGGACGTATCGACAATATGGTAAAGCTGCGCGGTTTCCGCATAGAGACCGGAGAGGTGGAAGCACAAGTCTCCGCAGCAGCCATAAAACTCGGACGAAGCGATGTGAAACAGGTCGTTGTGACCGTTAAGACAGTCGGCGGCGTGGAAAATCTGGTATGCTACTATGAATCGGGTCAGGAGCTTGACAGTCAGGCTGTTACGGAGGAGATCGCCAAAAACCTGACGGAATATATGATCCCGAAGCTCTGGGTCAGAATGGACGCAATGCCGCGAAACGCTAACGGAAAGGTAATGCGCGGTGAGCTTCCGCAGCCGCGCCGTCAGCGGAAGAATTCCCATTACGAAGCGCTCGACAGCGAGGTCCTTGCACGTCTTGTATACACGCTGGAAGATCTGCTTGATACATCGGTTTCGTTCAGTCCGGACGACAGATTCACAGATCTTGGAGGGACATCGCTTATAGCTATAAAATATTCCGCGCTCCTACGCGAACAGGGTATCAGGATCAGCAGCGCGCAGGTGCTGCGTCTGAATGTGCTCCGCAGTATAGCGGAGGCCGCGGATATAGCTTACGAACAGCTCTGGACCGAGAAAGAGTACAGGATGATCCGGGAGGATTTTGCCGCACGGGGCGAAAAGATCCTGAAAGTGCTTCCGATCACTCCGGAACAGGACGATATGCTGTTCAAACAGATCCTGTATCCGGATCGCTTCGACTTCAGAAGTGCCGCATTCCTTCAGGTGGACAGTCCCGTATCAGAGAAGGATCTGCGCGAGGTGCTGGATATAGTTTCCGAGGAGAACGAAGCTCTGCGCTCCGCTATCGTATTCCATGATGTCGGGGTAATACAGCAGGTCATCACGGACAGGAAGATACCGCTGGAGATCTCGGACAGCGAAGCTATCGGGTCCCGCGAGATGCTTGAGACACAGAACCGGCTTCTGTGCTCTCCGACTGACCTGCAAAGGACCTGTCCTGTACAGGTGATATATCTGCGTACAGAAGGCAGGTATATGCTGTGCGTACTTACAAACCGCACAGCTTTCGATCAGACGAAGCGCAGTGTCTTTCTGGCGCGGCTGATGGGTCTGCTGGAAGAAAGATATCCGGAAGATGAGGCAATACGCGGGTGGCGTGAGCTGCTGGAGGAGAGCCTTACGGAAAGCACGGGCGATGCCGCCGAACACAAAGGTGAGATAAGCACGGAAAAGCCGTCGGATATCTGCGTATATTCGGAAAACGATGGTCCGAAGATAGTATTTATCCACACTGCGAACACCGGCAGTTCCGCATACTACCGTCTTGCGGCAAGGATCGGCAGCAAGGTTTCATTCTCGGTCATCGAGCCGTTCAATTTGTATCATCAGGATGAAGCGCGTTACGGCATAAAACAGATCGCGGAAAAATATATAGAGATACTGAAACGCAGACAGCCGCAGGGACCTTATATCCTCGGCGGCTGGTGCTACGGCGGTGTGATCGCGCATGAAATGGCTTGTCAGCTTGAAAAAGCGGGAGATGATGTACGGTATCTGTTTTTGCTGGACTCACACGCAACCACGAACGAACAGCTGCGGAGCTCCTTCAAAGCCATGAGTATGCAGGTCGATCGCACATACTTTGAAACAAGTCCGCTGTTCGCGGATCTCAGGGAAGCCGGAATGCTGGAGGCCGTAATACAGAACTCGATGCACTCATCGGAAGATATGATGAATCATGACCCGTCCGTTTTTCACGGGAATGTACTGTATTTCAAGCCCGATCAGATCCCGTCCGGCATATCCGAGGAAAGCCGTCGGTACTGGAAGAGAATGATGGGATTTGAAGCCGGGAACTACGAGCGGTATTGTGAGCCGGACAAACTCCGTATCGTTCACACACCGCATGAGCATGACCTGATGATGGACGACCCGTCACTTAACATCATCGTACCGGAAATGATGAAGGCAATAGAAGAAAGCAAAAAGGAGTAAAACACGATGAAAATTGAAAAAGAGATCAACGGAAGCTGCGCGACACTCATTCTCAGCGGCTGGATGGACACGGTGAACGCGCCGCTTATGGCGGCAGCAGTAGATGAACTTGGCACCGGGATAAGCGAGATCATACTTGATATGTCAGGGCTGGAGTATATGTCTTCCGCGGGCATCCGACAGATCATCGCCACACATAAGCGAATGGACGGCGCACTGACGCTGAAAAATGTGCCGTCGGTGATAATGGATGTATTCAACACACTGGGACTTGCCGGCAAACTGAATATAGTATCATGACAGAGGTATGCAGCAGCATAATAATATGAAGATAAAAGCGTCGATTCTGGCGCTGACAGCATCAGCTTCGGCTGTAAACACTGCGGGAACACTTGGATGATAACATACACCGACAACGGTTCGGAGTATGACCCGGTAAGTGCCGAACATGATGACCCCCAATTTTAAAAAATGGATCAGGGCGGAATGGGCGTGATATTGGCGCGCATGAGATCAAAAGAAATGATCTACAACCGCATCAACGGAAGCAATGTGCTGACAATGGTATTTGACACAGGCTGCATCCTCCCCTGACCTTCTAATGAAATTTCCGCAAAATTTCCGGCACCATGTTTTGTTTGATTTTATTTGGCGATCATTCACAGCTTGCCTGTCCGGAGTTCTGCAAATCCAAAACATTCTGTACATACAGGCGCGGAGTCCGCGCTGACAATCCCGTCCGGGGTTTTCCGAGACGGGTTATTTTTCTGCCTCGCTGTCCGGAGTTCTGAAAATCCAAAACGTTCGGCACATACAGCGAAAAGCTGATAACAAAGCCGTTTGTGGGTAATGGCACGATGCCATTCAGAAGGTTTCCAAAAGTGCGCAGGAGGCGCGCATTCAAAGAAACCTTCCAAATACCACAGACGGCTTTGTTATTTTGTCTGCTCGCAGAAAACAGCTGATGAAAAAGCACACAATATATTTAGCTCTGCTATCTATTCATTCTGCTGTGAAAAGATTATTGCATACAGCCTTAGCCCTGAATCGCCGAAAATATTTCGTTTCCCCCTTGAAATTACTGTCGATATATGTTATAATATTGCCTAAATAATCGGGATATACTATTGATACATATATATATATATATATTCATAACAGCCACATAAAAGGGCAAAGATTTATAACGGAACGAAAGTTGAGTGACACTTAATTGATCTGGATAATAAACAACTGCGCACTTCTGATACTCGGCACCATTGCCGGTGTAATGGGAGTCAGCTTTTATATGAGGAACAAGGATTCCTCCGGCAATATACGGTACTATATGCTTTTCTACGGCGTATTTTCCGCGCTGTGGTGCTTAAGCTACGGTATCCTTGGCGTATCGACCGATCTGTCCCTGTGCGAAATAATAAGAATACTGGGACTTATCGCGATAGACGCTTTTCTGATTAACGAAACATTCCTCGCCACGGAAATGGCAGGCCTGACAAAGCGCCCTGCCCTGCTGATACGAACGGCTTCCGCTGTGCTGTCGGCGGTAGATCTGCTGATCTTTTCAAATCCGGACGTTGATATCTTCATACGCGAGGACGGATATACCCGGTGGTTTGCAAACCCGGAAATGAAGATGAGCCGTTATGTGCATACCGTATTTGAGGTCGTAATGTTCCTCCAGCTTTTCAGTCTGGCTCTTGTCTGGCTGAAAAGGTGTAAATATAAACGTTCACGGAGATTTTTGTACATATTGATTACGGCAAATTTCTCAATTCTCCTGTTTACAATTCCCGACACGCTGTTCCCGCTGCTCGGGCTTCCGGGAGTCGCCACTTCCGGCATCGGCGGCGCTGTCTGCACCATTGTCGTGTGGTACGGCGCTATCGTCCTCAATTCCTTTGATGTCAGCGTCAGCAATATCACCCACCGTCTGTTCGGCTTCATCGAAGCGGGAGTCATCGTATTTGACACTGACCGCAAAATTGCAATAATGAACGCCTATGCCCAGAACTGTCTGCCTGTCGGAAAGAGCAGAGAGCTGCATGATATGTTCAGCATAAACGACACGAGCATCGAAGCAATGTTCGACAAGGGCGTGAACGAGATATATTCCACCCGTCTGCTGGACAAGCAGGGCAAAAACGTCTATTCCGTAAAGCTCAATTCCGTAAAGGACAACTACGGAGAGCCGTACTGCTTCCTTATGGTATTCACGGACGTTACGGAGGAGCTTGAGCTCGCGGATAAGTTTGCCGTTGCGAGCCGCGCAAAGAGCCAGTTTCTTGCGCAGATGTCCCACGAGATCAGAACGCCTATCAACGCAGTGCTTGGCATGAACGAGATGATACTGCGCGAATCGACGGACAGCGATATCCTCGAATATGCATCGAACATCGACTCTGCCGGAAACACGCTGCTCTCACTTATCAACAGCATACTTGACTTCTCGAAGATCGAGGACGGCAAAATGGAGCTTGTGCCGGTGAAATACGACACCGCATCCCTTATCAACGATCTTTACCATTCTATCATACAGCGCGCCGATTCAAAGGGGCTTGCGCTTGTTACCGAAGTTGACGGAAATCTGCCGTGTATGCTTTTCGGTGACGACGTGAGAGTATCACAGGTAGTAATGAACCTGCTGACCAATGCCGTAAAATATACGGAAAAGGGAACTGTCACCCTGACCGTTTCCATAGCGGAAACGAACGCGCAGAAGGTCACACTTTTCATATCGGTGAAAGACACCGGAATCGGCATCAAGGAAGAAGACCTCGGAAGGCTGTTCGAGTCCTTCGAGCGTCTTGACGAGATACGCAACCGCAATATCGAGGGTACGGGTCTCGGAATGTCGATAGTGACGAGCCTGCTGAAAATGATGGGCAGTGAGCTGAAAGTAAAGAGCAGGTACGGCGAAGGCTCCGAGTTCTATTTTCTGCTGGAGCAGGGCATCGCTGATCCGACGCCCGTAGGCGATCTTCAGGAGAGAATGAGGAAGCACACCGAGCGCAGGAACAAATCCGATGTTATAAGCGCACCGGGAGCCAGAGTTCTCCTTGTGGACGACAACAGCATGAACCTCAAAGTCGCGAAGAACCTTCTCAAACTGTGCGACATCAGACCGGATATGGCTTCATCCGGCGAAGAGGCGATCGAATATATGCGGCACGGCACATACGATATCGTATTCCTTGACCACATGATGCCGAAAATGGACGGTATAGAAACGCTGCGGAAGCTGAAAAGCGAGGGTCTTATCCCGGAGAATACCGCAATGGTGGCGCTTACCGCCAACGCCGTTGTGGGTGCGCGGGAGATGTACCTTAACGAGGGATTTGAAGATTACCTGTCCAAGCCGATGGAAGTAAGGGATCTTGTCGAAAAGTTAAGAAAGTATCTGCCGGAAAGCGCGTACCGGGACAGCACTTCATCCGCTGCCGGAAGCGGCGACGCCGATATTCTCGAATTCACGCCCGAGGATGACGGTGAGGTTATCGAGTTCACACCGGGCGGCGAAGATACCGCGGACAGAAAGTCCGGAATAGACCGTACCGCTCTCGGGATCGCGGGTATAGATGTTACATCGGGTCTCGCGTACTGCGCAAACGACGAGTCGCTCTACGCGGAAATGCTGAGTGATTTTGCTTCGTCCTGCGAAGAGAAGCTGAACGCGCTCGGCGGCTTCCTTGAAACGAAGAACTGGAAAGATTACGGTATAAAGGTACACGCTCTGAAAAGCAACGCGAGAATGATCGGTGCTGAATCTCTCTCCGCACTGGCGCTCAAGCTGGAAGAAGCGGCGAAAAGCGGCGACGGAGCATTCGTAACGGCGAACCATAAGGCTTTAGCCGAAGAGTATGCGCGCGTTTCCCGCAGTATAAATCTCTGATAATCACTGATACCCCGCCTTCGGCGGGGTATTTCTGTCTGTCAAAAAATAAATTTTTTGACAGACTTGTCCTGCGCGGACAGCGCCAGCCCCCTTTAAAAAAGGGGGCTGGACACCCTAAACCAATGCAGTATTTCAGAGATGCATCAGTGGGTCGCTCTGAAAGAAATGAATGGGGGTTGGCAAAGACTCCGTGCAGAAATAGCAGAGTAAAGCTATCCGGGGTGGCGCACCCGCCGAAAGAAGAATGTCGCTACGCAAAACGCCGCGGGGCGTTCCCCGCCGGCGCGTCCGCCGCTGTTTTTATGTACGGAAAGTTTTTTCGTCAAATTTGTTTTTGGGCATTGCGGAGTGATTGTATATATGATATAATAAATGTATCCTCACAGCCGTCTGCTGTAAAGGATACCGGTGTCACAGAAAATTACCGTGTCACTATCTCTTTTTTCGTAAACTGCGAAACCTTTCCGAAATTTTCGCGTCTATATGTATGAAGACAGGTTCGGGTGAACCTCCGGAGGGAAAAATGGAAGATACACAAATAATCGAGATGTACTGGGAGCGCAATGAAAATGCCATTGCAGAAACGCAGACAAAGTACGGTGCGTATCTGCGCCGCGTTGCCTACAATATCCTCGCGAATGACGAGGACTGCGGCGAATGTGTCAACGATACATATTACCGGACCTGGGAGTCTATCCCGCCGAACAGACCCGCAAAGCTGTCCGCATATCTTGCCGCTGTCACACGGAACCTTGCGGTAAGTATGTTCAGAAGAAAAAATACCGCGTCACGCGCCGGGTCGCAATACGCCTTGTCTCTTGACGAGCTTGCGGAGTGCGTTTCCGGGAACGACACGGTGGAAAGTGCGGCGGAGAACAGTCTGATCGCGAAAAGCATCAGTGACTATCTGCGCACTCTGCCGCAGGAATCGCGCATTATTTTCGTGTGCAGATATTTCTACAACGATTCGATAAGCGACATTGCCGCTTATTTCGGCGCAGGCGAATCAAAGATAAAGAGCTCGCTTTTCCGCACAAGAAAAGGTCTCAGAGAGTATCTTACAAAGGAAGGGATCGAAATATGAAAAAAGATAAGCTTTCCGATGCTGTCGGCATGATAGGCAGCGACATAATCGAAGAAGCCGATGAGAAAAGACAGCAGCAGCCGGAAAAACCTCAGCGGCGCAGAAAGCCGATATACATAGCGGCGGCTGTATTTACCGCGGCTGCGGCTGCGATAACCGGAGTTGTTGTCGTGCCGAAACTCACAAATAACGGCATAACCACGGCTTCGACAGAGACCGCCGCAGTCACGGAGGCTCCCGTGTCCGTGACCGCAACGTCCGGAACGACATCCGCGGCTGTTACGGATACCGCTGTCCCGTTCTCAAGAGAGCGCCGCAGAAGCAGCATTATCTCCGGTATAGAAGCAGTAGGCTATGAAAGCGGAGATATCGCCTCGGACAGCGAGTTCCGAATCGACCTGTTCAATGACGTTTCCGAAGAGGAGCTGCGCAGTCACCTTAAACTTGAAACCGGCGGCGAATTCACGCTTACCCGCGGCGGTGACGGCTCATACCTGCTGAAAACGGAAAACGCGTTCGAGAAGGGCAGCATGGTGCGCTTCACGGCAGCGGACGACAACGGCGATATATGCGACAGCTGGGCTTTCCGCACGGCAGAGAATTTTGATGTGGCTTCCACATACCCGTATGACGGCTGCACCGGAATATTCCTCGGCACGGGAATAGAGGTCGATTTCACTACCAGACCGGCGGCAGACGGCATCGAGGAATATATTGAGATCACACCGGATATCGGTGCCGATATAAGCGTAAACGACAAGACACTATATATTATTCCGAAGAACGGCTTGCAGCCGGACACCGTTTATAACGTAAAGCTGAAAACGGGGCTCCCGTCGCTGTACGGCGGAGCACTCGGCGCGGACAATGAATTCTCGTTCCGCACCACTGTCTATTCCTACTACGGCGAACGCTCGTTCCTTATGACCGGCAGCACGTCCAGCGGATTTTCCGAGACCTTCATTCCCGGAGATCAGCCCTGCGTCGAGATACAGTGCTCGGACAATCTGCGCAAGCTCGAATTTGAGACGCATCTGTACCGCTTCGGCAGCTCCGACGATTACTTCTCCGCCGTAAAAGAACGCGCGGATAGCATCTGGGCAAGCGACGCGATCACCGACACTTCCGGTCTCACCGAAGTGTTCACCTCAAAGGAAGTGCCGTTCACACGCGAGAGTACGTCCGGTTCTTCCGTGCGTTCAAGCTATATTATGCTCCCGGACGATCTTGCCGAGGGATATTACATTGCCGATATAAAGACAAAGGACGGCGACGGCGCCGAATACGCGATACAGTATATGATACAGGTGTGTCCGGTATCGGTATATGCCTTGAGTCTCGGTGAGGAGAATGTATTCTTCGTGAACGACACCGTTACAGGTCAGCCCCTGTCCGGTGCAAAGATCACCATGACCGTCGGTGAAAAGGAGTATGAGGGCGTTGTGGGCTCCGACGGCACCGCTTATATAAAGACAGGCGGCGAACACGGCAGAGCTGTGCTCAACATCGGCGCGAAGGGGTCAAGATATATAGACAGCTATATCCTTTCCGATGCGGAGAACGTGGTATATGAAGACCTTTACTACCTCTATCTCTTCACCGACCGCGAAGCGTATCTTCCGACCGACACCGTGAATGTGTGGGGCGTCATCGTTCCGAAGATAAGCGGCACAGAGCTGCCGGACGATCTGAAGCTCAGACTTGACAGCACATCAAAGCCGGTTACAGTCGAGCCGGACGGTACGTTCAGAGTGAAGTTCGCGCTTGATTCCCACGAAGAAACATGGTGGGATCCGATAACGCTTATGAGCGGGAATGACGAGATAATAAGCAAGTCTATACAGGTACACGACTATGTGAAGCCCACTTATGTCGTTGATATCGACGCGCCGGAATATCTGATAATGCCGCAGCTCGAACCCTTTGACGTTTCGCTGAACGCTTCGTACTATGAGGGCACTCCCGCGGAAGGTCTTATATTCAGCTATGTGCAGTACGCCGGCGGAGAGAGCACACCCAAGATGCCCAAAACCGACGGAACCGGCAGCACCTCCGCAAGAATATCCTGTTCAGACAGCGAGGCTCTGAACAGCTGGAAAATGGGGACATTTGACGCAGCCTACGTCCTTACCGGCGTTGAGAACAGCTATACGGACTACGATGCCCGCATTCCGGTATTCAGCCGCGACAGAATGGACGAGTCGGAATATGACCCCGAGACCAACACGCTCACGGTATCGCTCTATGATATGAACTTTGACAGGATAGAGGAATTTCTCGATACCACGACTTATGACGGCTATTACCGCTGGGGCGGGGATTATGACATACTAAAGGGCAAGCCTGCGGATTCCCGTGTGAGCGTGACATTGAATCATTCGTGGAGCGAAAAGACCGAAAGCGGCAGCTACTACGACTATATAGAGAAAAAGCAGATACCCACATACAGATACGAGTACAGGAATGAAGAACTCGGACCGTTCTACGCGGACAGCGAAAACGGCAAGGCTGTGTTCACCGATCTGCCGATAAACGACAATGATTATTACTGGCTGCGCATATCCTATCCCGACAGCCTCGGACAGACCGTGCAGAATGATATTTATGTCACCTCGGCGGCTTACAACGGGCTTGTGGTATATTCAAGCGACGGCAGTGTCATGGTATATGACGGCAAGTCGGATAATCTGGTCTTCCGTCTTGACGCGCAGTCGGAAGGCACAAGAGAAGCGGGCTACTACTCGACCTATGCCGCGTTCTCCGAAAACGAGAATATAAAGTTCGACCTCAGATGCAGCAGCGGCGAGACAGCGTTCACCGGAAAGGTGCTGTTCACCGTATATCAGAGCGACTTCATCACCTGTGAGGTACATGACCTTGAAAGCAGCAGCAGCTTCACATACAGAGCGGAAAAGGACTGCATACCCGACGCGCGGTACGAGGGCGCGTTCTTCGACGGCAGACACGTTTACAAGGTTTACGGAAGCTCTATAATCTATGACCCGAAGGAGCGCGGCATAAAGCTCACCGCGTCCTCCGACCGCGACAGCTATGACGCGGGAGATACCGCAAAGCTGAAGGTGAAAGCTGTCGATAACAACGGAGTTCCCGTAGAGGGTGCGACCGTACTGCTGAGCATGGTTGACGAAGCGGCTTTCGCGATAGCGGATCAGAATGCCGCCCCTCTCTCCGACCTGTACAGATATATAAACTATCCGTTCGCCGTCGATTATATCAGCTATATACAGCACTTCGCAGATAACGGCAGTGCCGGCGAAAAGGGCGGCGGCGGTCCGAGTGCGTCAAGAAAGGATTTCAGGGACACCGCTTATTTCGCCTCCGCAGAGACCGACAGCGACGGATACGCGTTCTTCACGGCGGAGCTGCCGGATAACCTCACCACATGGAGAGCAACATTTGTCGCGGTATATGACACCGACGAGGACAGAATGATGTCCGGTACGTCAAGACTGCCGGTAGTCGCGACACGCCCGCTGTTCATCACACCCGTGATGCATACGCAGTTCGTCGCCGGCGACGATATCGCGGTAAGCGCAAAGTGCGCGGGACTGCCTTCGAGCGAGAAAATGACCGTCCGCATAACCGGTGACGGCACGGACGAAACTTTTGAGATAGGACAGCAGGAGACCGCGAACTTCGGCAAGCTGCCCGTCGGCGAGTATAAAGTGATGTTCGGCGCGGAGTACGGCGAAAACAGCGACGCTGTGGAAATGACGCTTACCGTTTCAGAAACACTGCTTGAAACGGATATCACAAATTTCTGCGGCCTTAAAGAGCTTTCATCTCATATCGCGCCTACAAAGTGGCCTGCAAGAATAGCTTTCTTCGACAAGGAATATATGTTCGGCACGGAGCTCCTCTACAACCTTGCCTGCTACACGGGCGAAAGCCTTGATATGCGCCTCGGCGCTGCCTATGCGGCAAAAGAGCTCGGCTATATGACGGACGAGGAGATCGCGGAGATGTTCGCGGACGAGACAGCCGAGGGCTACGCGAGACTTCTGCCCGGGTCGGAGACAAGCAGCAGACTAACGGCGCTGATGTGTGCGGCAGTTCCCGGATCGGTCGGCACACACGCGAAGAATGCTCTCGAAAACGGACTCGGTGCGATCGATCAGGCTCCCGCAAACTATATGGGACTCGCGGCACTCGGCGAGCCGGTGCTGAACGATATCAAGAGCTTTGCGGAAACCTACACTACTGCCGACAGGACCGACAGCCTGTATCTTGCGGCGGCGCTCGCCTACTGCGGCGATTATCAGGCAGCCTATGACGCATATATCAGCTGTGTTCCGGATATCACGGTAAATGACAGCGACCCCGATAACCCCTTCGCTTATGTTCCCGACGAGTCCGGCAGTGCGGATGAAGCAGTAACGAAAGCGGCGCTTATTACCGCTTCCCTGCTGGATATGCCGGAAGCGGAGTATTTCGCAAGATATCTGATCTCCGACCGCACGGTTTACAGCGGATACGCGCTGGAGCTTGTTATCTATCTTGAAAACTACATCCCGAAGACCGAGGGCGATGCGGTATTCACCTATGAGCTTGACGGAAACAAGATGACCGAAAAGCTCGACCGTCATCACCCGACCATACTCGAATTCAGCAGAGATCAGTTTGAGAACGCAAACTTCAATGTACTCTCCGGAGATGTATATACCATATCCCACTATGTCGGAAGAGTTGACCGCAGCGAAAAGTCTCCGTCCGTAAAGGTGACAAAGTCCTACGAAGGCACATTCGGCGTGGGCGAGACAATAACCGTGCATATCCACTCTTCGCCTTACTGCGCGGTATATGATGTCGTTCCGTCCTGCGGAAGACTTGTCGGAAGCAGCAAGGGACAGCTTGTCCGCCTTTACACCGACATGAACGGAAACGCGCAGTACACCTTCAACGTCTCCACTGCCGGAAACTATGTCACGGAGCCCGCTGTTGTTTACAGCAGCAGCGACGATTCGTGGGGAATGTCCGCGCGCGGTGAGATAACTGTGAGTGACACCAATGAAACTGCATGATCGCAACCTACTGCGCACTGCCGCGGTGACTGCCGCAGCGGCTGTACTCGCCGGCTGCGGAAACGGCGCGGCGGTGCAGACCTCCGCGCTCCCGCCCCCGGCGGTATTGTCAGCGGAGACAATTGCGGAGGAGACACCCGCGGCAGCCGGATATACTCCGCACTCCGAGCTTCTTGACTGCCTTTATTACAGCGACCGCGACTTCCACATCTACGACGAGCGCAGCACGATATACGAAACGAAGGGCAGAGTGCTGTGCGCCGTGGCTCCGCATCATCTTGCGGCGGGACATTTCATCGCGGGAATGTACCGTACCGCCGCCGAAACAAGGAACGATATCGACACAGTGGTTCTTGTCGCACCGATGCACTACGATTCCGCGAATGTGCTATGTACAAGCTCCCGCAGCTTCGCAACGGCGTTCGGCACAGCGGAAACGGACACGGAGATAACGGATATGTTCGTGTCACGTCTCGGCGCGGCAAAGGACGACTATATGACCGAATTTGACCACAGCGCGTCGTCGCATATACCGTTTATCAGTTATTACCTGCCGGACGCGAAGATCGCGTGCCTGCTCGTTTCACCGAAGGAGAGCGCCGATCTGCCGGAACGCCTGTCGGAGCTGCTGTATGAGATCTCGGAAAAAAAGAGCTGTCTGTTCGCGTTTTCGATAGATTTCTCGCATTATCTCGAACCCGATGAAGCGGCAGCTCACGACAAGGAAACGTATGAAGCGGTGATGTCCGGCGATACCGGGCGGATAGAGCGTTTCACGAATTCCAATGTGGACACGCCGTATTGTCTGAGCACGTTCGTCCGGCTTTCGGAGAAGCTCGGCGGAAATATCATACCGGCCGACAACGGCAATACCTTTACCGTCGGCAGCAAGCCATACAGCCGTTCGCAGTTCCCGGAGGGCGTGACAAGTTACTTTGTGTTCCTCTGCAAGAGAGATTTTTGAGAGACTTTGAGAGACTTTGAGAGATTTTGAGAGATTTGAGAGAAGGGGCTCTGCCCCCCAACCCCCCGCCAGCCCCCTTTAAAAAAGGGGGCTGGACACCCTAAACTAATGCAGTATTTCAGAGCGTACAGCTATGGGCAGCTTTTGACTGAAACGCAGTGGGGTTGGTAGAGATTCCGTTCCTAAAATAACAAATAACCGCACAGATTGTTAGTCTGTGCGGTTTCAATTTTACCATATATAGAAGAGAATAACTAACCGAGTGTGCTGTTGTTGCTGCTTTATATGTGCGCTTCGTGCGCACTTTTGGCAGCAACTACCACTGCATCATGCAGTGCACCTTCCGATAGAAGAATGTCGCTACGCATTACGGAGCGGCGCGTTCGCCGCCCGCACAGATTGTTAGTCTGTGCGGTTTCTTTTTTACCATATATAGAAGAGAATAACTAACCGAGGTGCTGCACCTTCCGATAGAAGAATGTCGCTACGCATTACGCCGCGGGGCGTTCCCCGCCGCAGCGTATCAGATGATCGCCCTGATCTTCTCCGCGGTCTCAGTCAGCATTTCCTTCAGTTCTGTATTATGCTCGGCAATATACTCTCTGTCGTCATTCTTCGCGGCATTTTCGAGCGCCTTCGCAAGCTCCGATATGCTGTCCGCGCCCACCGTCTTGGACACGCTTTTGAGCGAATGAACAAGTATGCGGTAATTCTCCAGATCGCCGGTCTCATACGAACGGCACAGATCCGAGAGCCGGTTCTCCGCCGTTCCCGCGTAGTCGGTCAGCATCTCACAGTAGAACCCGAGATCTCCCGCGCAGTACGCAAGCCCGGACTTCACCGACAATCCCGCCCTGCTCAGCCCTGCAAGCACTTCATCGCCGCTTCCGGGGCTTTTTGCCTTGTTCTCCGCACCGTGAGCGTTATCTGCGCTGTCGTCCGCCGGTGCGAATTCCAGAATACCGTCCGTATCTTCGGAGCTGTCTGCGGGCGCTCCGGCTGCGGCTTCCCGCTTGCCGGAAGGCTCGTCCTGTATTTCCGCGCACTCCTTCGGCAGATATTCCGCCAGCGTTTCGGCAAGGCGTGATATCTCGATAGGCTTGGAAAGATAATCGTCAAAGCCCGCTTCAAGATACATCTCCTTCGCGCCGTTCACCGCGTTCGCCGTCAGCGCGATAACATCGGTCTCGTCGGGGATCAGATGCTCCTCACGCAGCTTTTCCAGTGTTTCTATGCCGTCCATTTTCGGCATCATGTGGTCAAGGAAAAGTATGTCGTAGGTCTTGCTGCGCATGATCTCTATGGTCTCCGCGCCCGACAGCGCCGTATCAGCTTTTATGCCGAACAGCCTGAGCAGATTTTCGGCGACCTTTATGTTCATATCATTGTCGTCGGTGACAAGCACCCTTGCGCCGGGATATGACGCTCTCGCCTTTTCCCTGCGCTCCGCGCGGTTCGCGTGACGCTCAAGGATATTGCCGATAGGCTTCTCATCGTAAATTCCCTGCTTTATCTCAAAGGAGAACACCGAGCCGACGCCGTAAACGCTCTCGACTTCGAGCTTGCTGTCCATGAGTGCCAGCAGCTTGGTGACTATCGCCATTCCGAGACCCGTACCCTCTATATTGCGGTTTCTTGTCTCGTCAAGCCTCGAAAAGGACTCGAACAGCTTTTCCATGTCTTCCTGTCTTATGCCTATGCCGGTATCCTTCACCGATACCGCGAGAACTATCTCGCCGTCGGAACGGCTTTTGCCCGATACGGAGAAGGTTATGCTGCCGCGCTCGGTGTACTTGACCGCGTTCGTGAGCAGATTGGTTATAACCTGCGACACTCTCACGTCGTCGCCGTACATCACGCCCGGAAGCTCCGGATCGGCTTTAACGATGAATTCCAGTCCCTTCTTTCTTGCGCGTTCGGAAACGCTGTTCACAAGGTTGTTTATCATGGAGGCGGTATCGTATTTTACCGGGATTATCTCCATTTTTCCGTCATTGATCTTTGAGAAGTCGAGTATGCTGTTGATAAGCGACAGAAGCGTTCTGCCCGCGGTCTGGATATTCTCCGAATATTCAAGGATATTGTCGCTGTCCGATTCCCGCAGTATCATCTCGTTCATGCCGAGTATTGCGTTTATCGGGGTGCGTATCTCGTGGGACATCTGCGCAAGGAAGTCGCCCTTTGCCTTGTTCGCGGCATCTGCGGCGGACTTTTCGAGCCGCAGCAGTTCCGTTTCGTAAGTTTTCTGCTGCTCGCTTATTTTGAGAGCCTCCGCCTCGCGTCCTATCTTCTGTTCATTGCGGTAGGCGAGGTAATAGAACAGCGCTATCAGCAGGAACACGACCGCATATACCACGACATTTACCGTCAGCTGCGAGTACATCTCCTTGAACAGCTCGTCGTTCCCGACGACAATAACGACATACCACCGGTTCATTACCGAATCCGTGAACACGGTGCATTGCTTGCCGTTGACCTTTGTCTCGAAGCGTCCGGTGCCTGTGCTTTTCAGCTTTTCCATAAGCTCCGCACCGCCGTCGATATCTCCGACGGACTCGCCGTTAAGTGCGGTTTCCCTGTGTGCGACCACCGTTCCGTCGCGGTCGAGTATCATTCCGTAGCCCTTGCCGTTTATGCTGGTGTTGTCTATCACGTCCTGTATGTGGTTTGTATATACATCGAGCGCGATAACGCTCTCATGGTCTGAAAGCAGTCTGCATACCGATATCACCACCGCGCCCGTCTGCGCATCGACATAGGGCGGCACGATGACGAGTTCGCCTCGTCCCTCCCTGGCAAGCAAATACCAGTCGCGCTTGGTGGGCTCGTAACCCTCCGGCGGCACCCAGTTAAGTCCGTCGAAATACTTGCCCCCGATATATCCGTAAAGTCCGGTGTAGTTCTCGTCAAACTGGCTTTTGTGCCGCTGCGTTTCCTCCACGATATAGTCGAGTATCTTCTCCTCGGGCTCATTGTTCGCCATCATGAAGTCAACGGTGTCACCCGTTATCCACAGCACGCTTCTGGCTGTATCAAGATAGTTTCCGAGACTTGCCGAGATACCCGTTGTCTTGTCTCCGCCGACCTCATATATATTCGATACCGATATGCGGTAGAACAGATCAGACGTATATGCTATGACAAGAACCATTATTATCAGCGTAGTGGCAAGCGGGAGTGTAAGATTCAGCTTGTTCCTTTTCACATTTCCGCTCCTTTCGTGGAGATCAGTACTCACACGGTCATTTATGCTTGAGAAGCAGTCCGAAGGTTCCCTCGCCGCAGTTTACCGCGACAGCCGGAGAAGCCTTGTGGAAATAGATATGCCTGAAATTCATCTTTTTTCCGGCATAGTTCCTGATCTCGTCAAGCTCACGCTTCGTAAGCCCGACATAGGTAACGAACAGGATATCGTCGTCTATATCGCTCTTTGCGCGCAGGACATTGTCTATGTATTGTTTCCATACCCGCTCCCTCGCGCCGAAGTAGATGCCGCCGACAGAGAGCCTGCCGTTCCTCATTACAAGAACGGGTCTTGCCATAAACGACTTCATTATATCGGCTACCCGTTTGCTTACCTGATGCGCCCTCGCGAGGTAGTCAAGATTATCTACCACGAAGCTGGTCTTTACCTTCGATTTCAGCTGTTCTATCCGTTCTGAGATCTCGGCGGGCGTCTTTCCCGCTTCCGCAAGCCTGCAGGCTTCGATGACGAGCAGACCCTGACCGCTGGAGAGGTGTCCGGTATCTATTACAGTAACGTTGTCGAATGCCGCGGCCGCTTCCTTTGCGGCATGACAGCCGCTGTTCGTGACCTTCGACGATATGGATATGTGGATTATGTTGTTCGCCTTTGCGAGGTTCTCCGCAAAGAACTCCTCATGTGTCCTTACGTCCGGAGACTTGGTCATTACGCTGCGGGAATTGTCGCGCATATAGTTGAGCAGCCCCATTGTCTCGATCTCGCAGCCGTCAAGGAATACGCCGTCCTCCGTGCAGACACTGTGCGGCAGAACGGATATGCCGTACTCGTCGATAAGCTCCTGCGGCAGGTCGGCAACGCTCTCGGTGGTCACGATTATGTTCTTCTTCCGCTGGTCGGAGCGCATCCACGATATGGTCTCCTCCAATATCTCGCTGTCCTCGCCGTAGAGGAAAACTATGTCGCTCGGCAGCAGCCTGCAAAGCTCGTTTTCAAGCTCGTTGCCGTTCACCGGCTTGGTGAGGTATCCGTCAAATCCCTCGCTTGCGTAGAGCGTCCTGCTGTCACTTCCCACGTTTGCGGTAAGCGCGACTATCTTTGCGTCTCTGCACCTGCCGCCGACCTGCGTGCGGATATTCCTGTGGCACTCTATTCCGTCCATATCCGGCATAAGGTGATCCATAAATATAACGTGGTACTCGTTCGCCAGCGTCTTTTTGAGAGCCTCAGCGCCGCTTGACACGGTCTCTACCTGTACCTTAGTGTCGCGCAGCAGCTTTCTGATAACGAGAAGGTTTGACTCGTTGTCGTCAACGACAAGCACCTTCGCGTCCGGAGCCTCGAATCTGCGGTTGTAATTGACCCGTCTGCTCAGATCATGCCGCCTTTCGAGATTGAGCTCTCCGATGCTCTGGTCTCCCATAACCACCTGCGGTATCTCGACAATAAATGTCGAGCCCTTCATATAAACGCTGTTTACGGTGACCGTTCCGCCCATAAGCTCCGCAAGCTGCTTCACTATCGAAAGACCGAGACCCGTACCTTCGATATGGCGGTTGTGGTCCTCATCCGCGCGCTTGAACGCAGTGAACAGGTAGGGGATATCCTCTTTCTTGATGCCTATTCCCGTATCGGTGACGGTATATATGATGCTGAGGGTATTGCCGTCGCGCTCGCCGCACTGCATGGACAGCGACACGGAACCCTCCTTCGTGTACTTTATGGCATTGTTGAGAACATTTATCAGTATCTGCTTTATGCGCACCTCGTCGCCTATCAGCTCATAGGGTATATCCGGCGCGACGTTCACGCGGAAGTCGAGGTTTTTCTGCTTCGCCCTTATCCACAGCATACCGACGATCTCCGACAGCATATCGCCGGGGTGATATACGCCGTTGGTAAGCTGCATCTGACCGGATTCGAGCTTTGACATATCGAGTATGTCGTTGATAAGGTGCAGCAGCATCTTTCCCGCAGAGCCGATATTCGCAGCGTCCTCTGCGACCTCCTCCGAGATGTTCTCACGCAGTATCATCTCATTCAGACCGATTATCGTATTTATCGGGGTGCGTATCTCGTGGCTCATGCTGGAGAAGAAACGGCTCTGTGAAATATTGAGGTTTTCGATCTCCTTTTTCTGTTTCTGACTGATCTTGACCTCGCGGTCATACATCATATTCTGCAGCGTGACCATTACGGTCACGCATATACTGATAAGCACCAGCGCCGCGAAAGAGAACGAGTGCGCCATAAGCGGGCTGTTCGGGACGACAAGCTCCGGCATATAGCAGGAAAGTCCCCAGCAGGTCGCGGAAACAAGCGTGTCCATGATCATGAACAGCACCTTTGCTTTTCCCTTCATGCTTATGTTTATCAGCACAACGCCGAACAAAAACCACAGCGGAGCGTCGCCGTATATGCCGCCGCCGAAGAAGAAGGTCATAGGCTGATACACAAACACGATACCCGCCGTTATTATCATCGCCCCGACCGTTATCCTGTCAAGCCTTACCGACAGTACAACGACCGCCGTCAGCAGCACGATACCGGCTAAAAGGAACAGTATATCCCTCAGTGTCCCGCCGATCAGTACTATCTCGACGAGCGTTATCAGCCACGAAGCGATCGTTACCGACGTTATCAGCACGAACATGCGTTCATGCATATCTATCTCGTTGTTGAACAAGAATTCCTTGATCTTTTTGAGCTTCATGCGATCCTCCGTCCTTATTCCCCGTCTTCCGGAGCAAATTCCAGAACACCGTCGCTGTCGTTTTCCGGTTCAAATTCAAGCGATTCTTCTTCATCTTCACCGCCGCTGTCCGGCGCAATGCCGCAGACCTGCCTTATCAGACCGGTAAGAAAGTCATACCGCACGATTACTCCGGCGTGATGCTCGCTTATATATGCGCTGTCTCCGTCCTTTGCCGCTTGTTCGAGCGCCTTTGCGCTCTCGGACAGACCCGTGCAGCCTATCATTCTGGAAGTGCTTTTCAGCGCGTGTACAAGTATTGCGTAGTTCTTAAGGTCGCCCTCCGCGAAATACTTCTCCATTCCGGTGCGCTTTTCGTCGGATTCGGCAGCGAACTGTACCAGCAGCGATCTGTAGAAATCACTGTCATTCATGCAGTACTTCAGTCCCGCAGCGGTATCGACGCCCGCCTTTTCAAGCTCGGCATAAAAGTCGCCGCCGTCGGAGGATCCCTGCGTATGTTCCGGCGTTGCTGCCGGCTCCCGTACCGCTGCCGCGTCCTGCTCCGGCTCGTCTGCCGCGCCGTCATTCCGCTGTCTGCCGCCGGAGGTGTCGTAGGTTATCTTCGATGCGGGAAGCACCCTTTTCAGCACACGTTCGAGCTCCACAAGATCAACGGGCTTGCTGACAAAACCGTCAAAGCCCTCGGACAGGAACATCTCCTTCGCCGTGCTCACGGCGTTTGCGGTAAGCGCAACTATCGGAAGATCATGACCGGCGCGGCGGGAATCCGCACGGATGTGCTTCATAGCCTCAACGCCGTCCATTCCGGGCATCATGTGATCCATGAATACTATGTCGTACCTGTTGCTGCGGCACATATCAATGGATTCCGTACCGGAGGAGGCGGTATAAACGGTCATGCCGTAGCGTCCGAAAATGCTCTTCGCCACGATCAGGTTCATGCGCTCGTCATCGACCACAAGGGCGCTGACAGTATCACAGCGCATTCTGCCGTTCTCTGACATATCGCCGTTGTGCTCTTCATTAAGTATCGAAGCGACCGGGAAGCAGTAGAACGGCTTTTCCATTACCCGGACATTAGAATTTCCGGGCGGCACAAAACCGCCGTTCGCCACAACGGCAACGGTCATCTTCTTCGCGAGCTCTTCCATAAGTCCGGCGTTTTCCTCATACTCCTCCTCGGCAACGAAAAGGTGTGTGAGCCGTACATTGTGCAGCAGCTTGTCAAGGCTGACGACATTGTCAACTCTGTGCATCTGCACGCCGAGCCCCTTTACTATATTGCGGACGGTAATATTGTAGTATTCGCGTACCGAGGGGTGCGAGAATTTCTCAAAGTGAAGGAATCCGCCGAGACACAGCTTGCTCCTGTCGGTAAGCGACATACAGCTGCTCTCGTCAACGACCTTCTGCGGTATGCTCACATGGACGGAGGTACCCTTGCCGGGAGTGCTCTCAACGCGCAGGAAACCGCCGAGGGACGAAACAAAGCCGCAAACTACCGGCATACCAAGTCCGAGACCGCTGCTCGATCTCGTTCTGCCGGAATTTGCCTGATAGAAGCGCTCGGATATGCGCTCCGTCTCTTCGGGTGTCATACCTATGCCGGTATCGGTCACTTCGATGCACAGGTTTACGCCGTAGTCTTTTTTTATGGAGGAAATGCGGACATAGACACCTCCCTCGCGGGTGTATTTCAGTCCGTTCATTATCAGGTGACGCAGTATCTTTTTCAGCTTGACCACGTCGGTGTTCATGACCGCCGGTATGGCGGGGTCAACGTCTATGATAAGCTCGATGTGTTCGGGCTTGTCGGGTCTTATTTCATTCACAAGGTCGTTCAGCAGCGACGCGAGCATATAGTCCTCGTCGTTGCGCGCCAGCATACCGCGGTCTATCTCGGAATAGTCGAGGATATCGCCTATCTGGTCGGCTACGCGCTTGCCCGCGTTATAGACCGATATCATATCCGTGCGTACGGCATCGTCCTTCTCCTTGTCGGCGCAAACGCGTGAAAGTCCCATTACCGCGTTTATCGGCGTGCGTATCTCGTGGGATACGTTTGCAAGGAAGTCGTTAAGTCTGTCGGTAGAGTCGATGAGCTGCTCTATCTCCTCATGGGTATTTCCGAGAACGCTCAGCCACTTGTCTATGACCGACCTTGCTATCTTGCCGGCAATAATGATGATAAAGAAGTGCAGGGCTATCCTTGATATTATAAGCGAGTCGAAAGCGTCTCCCGCAGATATCATGGCGATGACATCATACCCCATTGTTATGAAGTATGTTATCTGGCACAGCAATATAAGCGGTTTATTCGCCGTCACCGTGAACAGAAGCAGCACAGCCGTCATAACGAGAGCCGCGTCGAACATACTCGTCGGATGTATGCCGTAAAAGAAGTAGGTACACATCATAAATATCGAATACATCCACAGTCTCGAATTGTCGGGGAGAGACTGCCGTATATGCATTATCCAGCTCAGGGCGACCGCCGCGGCTATAAGGATAAGCGCCCACAGTTCCCACGAAAGCAGCAGGGATTCGGCAATAAGCATAGCGGACAATACCGAATAGCTGATAAGTATAGTAAGATGAGATGTCTGAAACAGCTCGTTTTTACGCGTATTGGGCTTCATTTTATTTTTCCCTCATATTGTATCCGTCATCTTCGTCGATCATAGAAAGCATAATATCGGCAAACACGGGGTCAAACTGCGTTCCCTTGCCGTTTTCGATCTCCGAGCGGACGTGCTCCTGCGTGAGCACATCGCGGTAGCTTCTCCTGCTCGTCATTGCGTCGTAAGCGTCCGCGACCGCGATGATCCGCGCTTCCTCCGGTATCTGCTCACCGACCAGACCGTCGGGATATCCGCCGCCGCCGTAGCGCTCATGATGCCACCTCGCGCCCGTCACGAGCCTCGGCATCTCCTTGATGTTCTTGAGTATCCGCGCTCCGAGGACGGGGTGTGCCTTGATAAGCTCGAATTCCTCCTCGGTCAGCTTCGCGGGCTTGTTGATGACGGCATCGGGTACGCCTATCTTGCCGACATCATGCAGAAGTCCCATCATATATATGTCGTTCTGTTTCTGCGGGGAATATCCTGCGCGCTTTGCTATCTCACGCGAGTATTCCGCGACTCTTCCGGAATGACCCTTCGTATATGTGTCCTTCGCGTCTATCGCGTCGGCGAGCGAAGCAACGACGTGTATAAACAGGTCACGGTTCTCGCGGGACTTTCTCTCTACCTCATCGCTCAGCGACCGCTGCAGCGTGATAAGCTCGATAGTGTTCCTTACCCTCAGAAGCAGCACCTCAGGTACAAACGGCTTTTTGATAAAGTCCATGGCTCCGAGCGAAAGCCCCTTGCTCTCGGCTTCCGCGCTGTCCTCCGCCGTGAGGAAGATCACCGGTATATCGGCAACATCGCGCTCCAGCGTTTTGAGCTTCTTCATCGTCTCGAAGCCGTCCATTGCCGGCATATTGACGTCAAGCAGTATAAGGTCGGGCAGATGATTTTCGACATGATTGAGAAGCGCCTGTCCCGATTTCAGCGCGGTGACATAGTAGCCGTCCTTGCTCAGGATATGACCGGCGACCTGTAGATTTGCGATATCGTCATCGACGATCACTATCCTTCTCGCAGCGGTAACCGGAGTATGCGCCGCCGAATTCGCGACGAACTCCGTCTCGTATTCTATTCGTATCGTCTCGCCGTTCTTATCGTACCAGCCCTTGAGTATATTCTCAACGACCTTGTTCACCGAGTCCTCGCGGATATCGGTAAGCAGCGCGAAATAGCGGTTCACCCTGCTGCGCATGTAGATGTCGGATTTGCGCAGCGATACTCTTATATACTCTCCGAACCTGTCGCACAGCTCCTTGAAATCACCGCCGTTCTCCGTGAGCGTGAACATGATCTTGCACGCGTTCCTGCGGTTGCGGACGATATATCTCATTATATAGCGGTAAACGTAGGCAAAAGCGTCCTTGTCGAGCTGAAGCGCCGCGTTCGGGATAGAGCGCTCTCCGAGTATGGTGGAGACTGTATGTATATCCCCGTCGGAGCGGTCGTCTTCTTCCTCCATGAACGCGTCCGCGCTGTACAGAGCATATCCGTGCTTGCCGTTCTGCTTCACGGAATAGAGCGCCTTGTCCGCAAGGGAGATAAGCGAGTCAAAGTCGTTGCCGTGGTCGGGAACGAATACCGCGCCCACGGAAGCTCCGAGGGGTATGTCCATATCTTCGCCCATAAGCGCTTTTGCGTCCTTCACCATTTCGGTGTTGAGACGTTCGGCAAGTATCCTTACTTCATCTTCGCTGTGCATACCGACGCAGAACGCGGCAAATTCGTCACCGCCGAGTCTCGCGCATCTGCTGCCCTCCGGCACGGCGGCGGAAATGATCCTCGCAAAGCCGATAAGCACCTTGTCGCCCATATCGTGACCGTATATGTCGTTCACCAGCTTGAATGAATCAAGGTCTATCATCATAAGGCAGCCTCTGCTTCCGGAGCAGAGTTTTGACAGCTCGGAGCCGGCGGCAGCCTTGTTGAGGAAGCCGGTGAGCTTGTCGGTCGTAGCCTCCGCCTTGAGCGTGAGCAGCTTCTCCTGCTTGGTGACGATGTTGCCGATACGGCGAAGCAGCACGTCCGGGTCAAACGGCTTTCTGATGAAATCGGAAACGCCTACTTCAAAGCCGTGAGTCTCGGTCTCGGTCTCCTCGTCCGCGGTAAGGAATATGACAGGTATCTCTTCCATGCCGGCGGTTTTCTCCCAGCGGCGCAGGCTTTCGAGAGTCTCGAAGCCGTCCATTTCCGGCATCTTTATGTCGAGAAGAATAAGATCGGGCATAGCATCGCTCTTCGCGAGATAGTCGATCAGTGCCTTTCCCGAACGCAGCGCCGTTACGCGCATCTTGTTCTTGCTTAATATATGTCCCGCGACCTGCAGATTGGCAGTATCGTCGTCCACAACTATGATCCAGTTTGCCATTATGTACCTCCGCTGCAATGCGTCTTTTGCATAAAAATCCATTATATATTGTAACAAAAAAAGCGCTCCGTGTCAAGAGATTTTCAGCCGTTGATACAGCATTCCGTATATTTCATCAGCCGCGGCAGCCGGTCGTCACAGGCGCGGAGAACGGGACAGGAAATGCCGTTTTACAGGTCTGAACGTTATAGTCTTGACTTTTGGCATGGTTTGATATATAATGAAATATGTCATCAAAGGCTGCCCGGACCCGCCAACCCCTTTAAAAAGGGGTTGGATCCCTAAACCTGATCCCGTTGCACGGAGATCCGATGCTCGGTGCTTTTGAACCGAAACTCTGCGTTTCGATAGAATTCTGAAATAATGCTGTACTTTGAAATACAGCAATGCGAGCGCAGGCTCTGTGGTTTCTGTGGATTTTCTCCGAAACTCTGCGTTTCGATAGAATTTTGAAATAATGCTGTACTTTGAAATACAGCAATGCGGGCGCAGGCTCTGCGCCGAAAGGTTGTGATAAAAGTGAGATCGCCCGACGATTTCATCTCCTATGAAGTGATGAGCGGATGTGATTGCATTACAGAAAGTATATCTGCACTCCGGACAGCGAGGCAGAAAAATATCCGCCCCGGAGAACCCGAGACGGGATTCGCCCCCGCGCGTCCGCGGGTGATAAGAATTGCAGATATGAACGATCTCGCAGGGATAAACGTGCTGCACACACAGCTCCATTTACAGCATATCGGCTACCGCCCCGATATCTTCGCCCCGATAGAACAGCCGGTTTTCGACAGGCTGATGATACCGTACATCGAAAATAACGGAAAGGATATCATCATTTCCGAAAACCACGGCGTTATCGACGGCTATGCGGCAATATCCGTCTGCGATACGAAAAAAGGCGAAGGTGAGATACTCCCGTTCCTGTTCGTGGAAGTGAACGAGCTCTGCGTTGCCGGAAGCGCACAGCGCAAAGGCATAGGCACTGCCCTGCTCGACGCGGTGAAGGAATACGCAAAGGAGAAGGGCGCGAAATTCGTGGAGCTCGGCGTGAACGCGCAGAACACCTCCGCACAGGAATTCTATAAGGCAAACGGTATGTTTGTCAAGAATTATAAAATGCAGTATAAAATACAATGACCCGGACATCATAAACCGCGTGTGTCATTATAAAGGAAAGGAACAATAACATGACAGTTTACGAAGAATTGCAGCGCCGCGGACTTCTGGCGCAGCTTACGGACGAAAAGGAGATCGCTGACCTTATCAACAACGGAAAGGCGACATTCTACATCGGCTTTGACCCCACAGCAGACAGCCTTCATGTCGGACATTTCATGGCGCTCTGCCTTATGAAGCGTATGCAGCTCGCGGGCAACAAGCCTATCGCGCTGCTCGGCGGCGGCACCGGACTTATCGGCGACCCCTCGGGCAAGACGGATATGCGCAAAATGCTCACAAAAGAGGATATAGACCACAACATCGAGTGCTTCAAGAAGCAGATGAGCAAGTTCATCGAGTTCGGTGAGGGCAAGGCCATGATGGTAAACAACGCCGACTGGATACTCGGGCTCAACTATATGGAGCTTCTGCGAGAAGTAGGTGCCTGCTTCTCGGTCAACAATATGCTCAGAGCGGAGTGCTACAAGCAGCGTATGGAAAGAGGACTCACGTTCCTTGAATTCAACTACATGATAATGCAGAGCTACGACTTCTATATGCTGTACAAGAAATACGGCTGCAATATGCAGTTCGGCGGCGACGACCAGTGGAGCAATATGCTCGGCGGTACGGAGCTTATCAGAAAGAAGCTCGGCAAGGACGCATACGCCATGACGATAACCCTGCTGCTCAATTCCGAGGGCAAGAAAATGGGCAAGACCGAAAAGGGCGCGGTATGGCTCGACGCGGACAAGACCAGCCCGTATGAGTTCTTCCAGTACTGGAGAAACGTTGCAGATGCCGATGTCATCAAGTGCCTGAAGCTGCTCACATTCGTACCGATCGAGGAGATCGAGGAAATGGAGAAGCACATGGAGGGCGCGGAATTCAACAAGGCAAAGGAGCTTCTCGCGTTCGAGCTTACAAAGATGATACACGGCGAGGACGAGGCGAACAAGGCTCTCACAGCGGCGAAGAATATGTTCGGCGGCGGTTCCGGAGACGCGGAGAATATGCCGACGACGGTAGTTCCCGACGACGCGTTCACCGACGGCAGGATCGGCGTACTTGACCTGCTCATGCTCACAAAGCTCGTTTCTTCAAAGCGTGACGCGAGAGACATCATAAAGGGCGGCGGACTGATGATAGACGATGTAAAGATCGACGATCCGACAACAATGATCGAGATAAAGGATCAGGTCATCATCAGGAAGGGCAAGAAAGTATTCCATAAGGCGAAGAGAGCGTAAGTATATATAGGCAGACCCGTGTTTTCCCCCGGCGTCGGTGGGGGAAACACAATAATATCCGGAATGTGAAGCAATATAAAACCCGCAGTCTTACGGCTGCGGGTTTGTTTTAATTTTCCTTCATGTGAACATCTATCTGCTGATACGGTATCTCGATGCCTTCTTCGATGAACTCCATACGGATATGTTCGATAACATCGAAATAAACGTCCCAGTAGTCGCCGGTCTTGCACCATACGCGAACGGCGATGTCAATGCTGCTGGCGCTGTGGGCGCACATACGCACAAAGGGCTTGTGACCGTCGGTATCGAGTATCTTCGGTATCTTGTGGAGCGCCTTGTAGATCGCGCCCACAGCCTTCTTGTAGTCCGCGTCGTAGGATATCGAGAATATGTTGTCCACACGGCGCTTGTCGGCTTCGGTAACATTTGTCAGCACCGCGTTCGATGCTGTGCCGTTCGGTATGAATACCGCCTTGTTGTCAAGCGTCCGCAGCTTCGTGCAGAGAATGTTTATCGTCTCGACAGTACCCTCGACACCGCTTACTGATATGTAATTCCCGACCTTGAACGGCTTGGCTATCAGTATCAGAAATCCTCCGGCGATATTGGCAAGGCTGTTCTGGAGCGCGAGTCCTATCGCGACACCGGCGGTGCCGATGACTGTGATTATAGATGTTGTCGGCACTCCGAGAAGCGTGAGTATCACGGTTACAAGTAAAACATACAAAACTATCTTTATCGCGGATTTTATGAAGTGATTGATCGTCAGATCGAGCTTTGACTTGTCGAGAGCCTTCCCCATGAGCTTTACGGTGAGCTTGGTAAGGAATATTCCTATAATCAGCAGTATTATCGCAAATATGATAGTCGGGAGCTTATCAAGAAAGCCCTGCCAGATATCATTCAGCATCTTGTTGACTCCGCTTACATTCTCGACGAGTTCTTCACCGAGCGTATTAGTTAAGGTTTCCTTTATATCTTCGAGTGGGGCGGCGGTTGTTTCGGCAGCCGTGGTTTCAGCCGCAAGAAGGTTAATGTACATAAGGCATCTTCCTTTCATATGAGTATGTTTATATCATAACATATCCGGCATGATTTTGCAAGAGTCCACAAAAAAAATCGGCAGCCGTTAGTGACTGCCGATCTTATCTGTCCTGTATTCTGTTTGCGGACTTTCAAAGTTCCGTTTTACGGTCATTACGCCGCGGGGTGTTCCCCGCCGCGAGCCGGCTGCGTAAGCCGGTCCTGTCCGGAAGGACAAAGCGCGTCAGCGCATTAAACCACGCCCTGAGCCTTCATAGCCTCTGCAACCTTGAGGAAGCCTGCGATGTTGGCGCCTGCAACGAGGTCGTCACCGAGGCCGTATTCGTGAGCTGCCTTTACGGAAGCCTCGAAGATGTTCTTCATGATGCTCTTGAGCTTCTCGTCAACTTCTTCGGCTGTCCAGTTGTAACGCATGGAGTTCTGGGACATTTCGAGACCGGAAACCGCAACGCCGCCGGCGTTAACAGCCTTGGAAGGAGCAACGATCACCTTGTTCTCCTTGAGGTAAGCGATAGCTTCGTTTGTTGTAGGCATATTGGAAACTTCTACATAGTACTTTACGCCGTTTGCAACGATCTTCTTAGCCTCGTCGATGTTGACTTCATTCTGTGTAGCGCAGGGCATAACGATATCGACCTTAACGCCCCACGGCTTCTCGCCTGCGTGGAACTCAGCGCCGAACTTGTCTGCGTAATCCTGTGCTCTGTTGCGGCAGGAAGCACGCATTTCAAGCATATATGCGATCTTTTCGGGTGTGTTGATGCCGTCCTTGTCGTAGATATATCCGTCGGGACCGGAGATGGTAACTACCTTACCGCCGAGTTCTGTAACCTTGAGTGCAACGCCCCATGCAACGTTACCGAAGCCGGAGATAGCAACCGTCTTGCCCTTGATGTCGTCACCGAAGTGCTTGAGCATCTCAACTGCGTAGTATGTTGCGCCGTAGCCTGTAGCCTCGGGTCTGATGAGGGAGCCGCCGTACTGGATGCCCTTACCTGTGAGAACGCCGGAGAACTCGTTCTTGAGTCTCTTGTACTGGCCGAAGAGGTAGCCGATCTCACGTCCGCCGACACCGATGTCACCTGCGGGAACGTCGAGGTTCGGACCGATATGTCTGTAAAGCTCGCTCATGAAGCTCTGGCAGAAACGCATAACTTCTGCGTCGGACTTGCCCTGCGGGTCGAAGTCGGAACCGCCCTTGCCGCCGCCCATAGGAAGCGAAGTAAGGCTGTTCTTGAAGATCTGCTCGAAGCCGAGGAACTTGATGATACCGATATATACGTTGGGAGCGAAGCGAAGACCTCCCTTGTACGGACCGATAGCGGAGTTAAACTGTACTCTGTAGCCGCGGTTTACCTGAACCTTGCCGTTGTCGTCAACCCACGGAACGCGGAACATGATCTGTCTCTCGGGCTCAACGATGCGCTCAAGAACGCCTGCGTCAACGAGATCCTGTCTCTTTTCGATAACGGGCTCGATAGACTCGAACACTTCCGTTACGGTCTGAATGAATTCGGGTTCATTCGCATTTCTTTTCTTTACTCTCTCAAGAAGTTCGATGAGATACTGATTTTTCAGTGCCATTGTTGTTTTCCTCCTGTTTTTATGTTGGCTGAAATGCGGGATTTTCTCCCGCTTTAAATTAACAGATATATCATATCACATTTGACGGGAATTTGCAATAGTTTTTTAACAAAAAATCAGAAAACTTTGAATTTTTGCCGAAATGCATTGAAAATCAGATGTAAACGGCAGGATTTTTGAGGGAATAATTCAGAAACACACAAAAAACAGCTCCCGCGTGAAAGATACTGTAACACGAGGGAGCTGTTTCAAAGATTTATTATGCTACGAAATGTCTAGGGTAACATAATTCTCCCTTTTCAAACGAACCTAACAACTGATCTTCAAAGTTTCCAAAAGGTTCGAATGTTATGGTTCCAAATTCATTTACGGTATAGTTTATTTCAGAGTTATAATTAAGTTTTAACCAATCTAAAAAAACGGAATCTATATATAAATCCCATACCATAAACTCTTTATCGGCATTAAACCATATATCAAATTTATATACACTGTCGATATCTACAAAATCGACATAACAACTTGCTGCCCAGTCCAATTTATTAGATCCGTCTTTATTATCATAAATACAAAAATCAGGAAACAAACGTGCTATCTCCGACGGTGATGTTCTGGATTTGAAAGCCAGTTTATCAAAATCAGCAGCGTTGTGTATTTTAAATGTACCGCTTTCGTGTTTAGTTTTATATTCCGGTACAGTGCCACAAGAAGACAGCATAAAAACACTCAATATCATAAAAAACGACATTAAAATAGCAAATTTTCTTATAACAGATCTCTTTTTCATCAGTGATCACTCCTTCTCAAATGATATTTCACGTTCGTGAATAACTATCCTGTACCCATAAATCCTTGCTTTCTTGGCTACAGCCGAATTTCTCACAAGATAATTGCTGTTTTTGGGAATATCAAGCCCGGTTGATTTCTTGTACTGACTGTTTGTCAGACTGAACGGTTCTCCTGCTTTAAGCTGGCGTTCAATGCTGTCAAGTTTTGGGGTTGCCATTATTTTCCTCCGTTTCCGTACAGCTTGATTTTATCGCGCTGTAAGTGTAATAATATAGAATAGGAACTATTCTTCCTATATTATATACCTAATCGTGCTTTTTGTCAAGCAAAACAGGAAGTATAATTCCTATATAGGGAATTATACTTCCTGATCGGAGGATATTTATGTTTATTTATGACAAAACTATTATCGGCACCCGTTTATATGAAGTGCGCAAAAAGCGTGGACTTACGCAGGCGGAAACTGCCGAAAAAGCCGAGATATCCGACAAAGCCTATGCCGAAATAGAGCGTGGTACCGTCAATATGCGAATGGAAACGCTTCTGCATATATGTGACGCGCTCGGTATTACTCCGGACGAGATCTTCATAGAGGACGACAGCGCCGTGACTGCCGAGGAAATCATGGAACGGCTTAATGACTGCACACCGCGCGAACGCGAGACGGCGCTTAAGCTGCTCTCGGCATATCTCGGCTCATTATAAAAGCACCGGCGCGAACCGGTGCTTTTATGTTTATGTCATACCGTTACGGTATTTGAGTAATCGCTGTAATATGTCTTTTTCCCGACCTTCTTATAGGAACGTATCTTGAAGACATAGGTGTTGTCCGTATCGAGAGAGAGGCTGCCCGAGGTCTCGGAGCCGTCGATCGTCGTTTTCGAGAAATTTCTTCCTCCGTCCGCGGAGACGAACACCTGATACTTGTCGATGCCCTTGACCTTAGTCCACGACAGCTTATATTTACCGCCGGTCAGCTTCGCCGAAAGAGTGGTCTTTGCGGGAAGGATCTTGAAATTCTTGGTTATCGAGCCCGTGTATTTGCCCTTGCCCTTTAACGTAACGGAAGCAATGCCTATCTTTGTGTTGTTCTTGTAAGTTACGGTGTAATCGGTACCCTGCACGAGAGCGGAAATGCCCTTTGTGAGTTTTACCTTCGGCTTTATGGCTTTGCCGGTATATGTCTGCGCCGGGATATCCGACATTGTGTACGCCGTTATGGTATTTACGCTGTTTGCGTTCTTATAGAATGAAACGTTAATGCTCTTGGTATCGTTGTAATACTTAATATTGGGGGTTTTGCCGGAGCTTATCACAACATTCACATTCTTGGTATTTTTCAGTGTTTTTACAACACTTAACTTGTTTGCTATCTCAAACACGAATGTATAGCTGCTGCCGTTTTTCTGCCAGTACGCTTTCGGTCTGAAATCGGGGGGAGTATTGCCCTTGAACGTTACCCTGATGACCTCGGGTCTGACGGTGCATAAAAGCTCAAGCGGAGCATCGCGGTACGTGAAATTCATTCTGATGGTTTCGTAGTCCTTGTCCTTGATGTTTTTCAGCTTGGACGATGTAAGTCCCGCAAGATAGACATATACTGTACTGCTTGTTTCCTTGTAGTAAGCGTACATATCGTTATCGTCGCCGAAATCATCGGCTGCGGACGCCGCGACTGTGCAACATACCATTGATGTTACTGCTATCACGCCGGCAAGCAGAAGTGACAGCGCTTTTCTGAAAAGCTTCATAATTACCCTCCGTGAAAATCATTTTTGGCGACATTTTGCCGTATTATTATTATACACCAACAGACAGATTTTGTCAACAGCGGCGTAATGCGCAGCGACATTCTTCTATGGGCGGGTGCGCCGCCTCGGTTAGTTATTCACTTCTATACATAGCAAAAAGATACCGCACAGATCAACGCTCTGTGCGGTTATTGTTGTTATAATCAAACCGAAACTTTGCCAACCCCACTGCGTTTCAGTCTGCACCCGAAATAAATCTGCGCGATGAAATACAGCTGCTGCCGGCGCGGGCTCCGCGCTTAGTTGTGGATATGGACACTGCCGCTGGCGATATCGCTGTCTACGGTATGAACGTTGCTGCCGCCCGTGACTGCGCCGGAGAGGGAGTTGGTGTACTTGACGGAAACGCCGTCGAGGTCAACGGTCATGCTGCCGGAAAGGCGCTTGAGAGTGGTGCTTACACCGGAACCGGCAGGGAGAGTGACATCTGCCTTCCCCGTTTTGCACAATGAGCGCCGGCCTGTATTGTGCTTTTTATACAAAAACCGCAGCACCGTATAAAAAACTATTCCCAAGAACATATATAAATGGTATAATATAAGGCACAAGAAATAAATTACCGGAGGATAAGTGACTGTGAAATTCTTTAGAAGCAGAACATTGTCCATAATCATCGCCGTTCTTACCCTGCTGATGTTTGTGTTTACAGCTGTTCTTTCAAGCCTTCTGGTAGTCAGCACCGACATTTTCAGAACACCTTATATGATACTTGAGGGTGAGTATTCCGTTGACGGCGGCGCGTGGAAAGCGTTCGACCCGGATACGCCGATACAGGACAGATTTCACAGGATAGTGTTCAGAGGAAATATCCCAAAGTCCACATTCAGGTTTTATCAGGAAATATCGATCTCCGTCCGGAACCTTTGGTTCTCATTGAGGCTTGCTGACGGTGAGACGATACTTGAAAGTAAATACTATACCGTTGATGATTTCCTTGATTCGTACTTTGAAGGCATGGAAGCGGACGAGTCGGAGAGGGACCGTATGGAAAGAACGATCCTGAGGCTTGCTCCCTTCGAGTACTATATGCCGGATACCCCCGGATACACCGAGAATTATATTTTTATTGAAGACGATCTGACAGCCAACGGGATCGACCCTTCTGTCATGCTTGAAATGGAGTTTATAAATCCGTATGATATCATGCCGTCGGGTTTCAGCGATCTTGTAAAGTTTAATATAAGCCACGGCAACGGCAATCTGCCGCAGTTCAACCGTGACGTTCTCCCGCTTTGCTTTATATTTATAATTATATGTATGTTCGGACTGCTGTTTTTCCCTATGGCGGCTTTTATCTTCGGTAAGATAGATTTCAGATACCTGGCGTTCGGTTTTATGGTATTCTTCTGGGGTCTGTTTATGATAGTGCAGGTCACGAACGTATATTTCGCACACCTGATACATGACCGTACCGTATGCTTATTTGTGGATAGGATAAGCGCACATCTCTTTGTTACGGCGCTGCTCGTATTTTTCTGCTCCAATCTTACCGGACCTGTGACGCGTGTTATTTCGGGTTCGATAACGTCGGTTTTTGCAGCCGCCGTAATGCTCACGGCAGTCCTGCATTTTACGGGAGTTGCCGATATGGTAGTAACCGGCGTTTACATCAATATCTTAATAACGATAAATGCCGCAGTAATGACAGCACTGATAATTTCAGAGGTGCGAAACGCCGGAAAAGAAGAGTCAAGGCGCATGATCTTCCTTATGGTCTCGTGGATACCTATGGTGATCACACTGATACTGGACGTGATCGACCAGATCGTTTCGATACCGGGTATAAACTATTTCAAGTACGGACTTATGGTTGCCGTTATTGCGCAGATAGTTCGTCTGATATTCGATATGCGGAAGCAGTACCGTGACGCGATACGCTATCAGAAGATGCAGAGAGAGCTGTATGAAGCAAAAGTCGCCGTTATGACATCTCAGATACGCCCGCATTTCATGTACAACGCCCTTACCTCGATAGCTATGATGTGTACGATAGACCCCGCGGTCGCGCAGGAAGCTACGGTCACTTTCGCCAAATACCTGCGGGAAAATATGGATTCCCTCAAGCAAAAAGCTCCCGTACCCTTTACGCGGGAGCTGGACCATCTGAAAAAGTATCTGTACATCGAAAAGCTGCGTTTCGCGGATAAGCTGAATATCGTGTATGACATACAGGCAACAGATTTCGTCATACCGCAGCTGTCGGTGCAGCCGCTTGTTGAGAACGCTGTAAAGCACGGTGTCGGAGCGAAGAAAAAGGGCGGTACAGTGACGATCACTTCCCGCGAGACCGATACAGCCTACGAAGTCGTTATTGCCGATGACGGTGTGGGATTTGACACCTCTGCACCGAAAGCCGACGACGGACGCTCTCATATCGGCATGGACAATACCCGGACCCGGCTGAAAGAGATGTGCGGCGGCTATCTGGTCATCGAAAGCACAGTGGGCGAAGGCACCACCGCGAAAATAGTTCTTCCGAAGGATAAGCAGAACATGGAAGAGACAGCACCAACCCCCTTTGAAAAAGGGGGCTGGACCCCCTACGGCACGATGCCGTAAGGAAGTTTCCCAAAGCGCGCACGATGCGCGCATAAAAGAAACTTCCGATAAACTCAATGCTGTATTTCAGAGTACCGGTTTATGTCTGGCGCAGAATAAAATGCAGTGGGGCCGGCAATAATTTCATTCAGACTAACTATCCGGAAAGCTGATCTGCAGCTGCTGAATATACATTATATGATCCCCGTCTTTTTCAAGGCGGGGATTTTTTCGTATCTGCAAAGGCAGGACAAAGGGAAAAACCCTTTACAGAAAGGTTTCAGAAAAAAATTAAAAATTTTTCAAAAAACTTTGAAATATGCAAAGAATTTGCAAATGTCGGTATGATATAATACAGACAGAGCAAAGGGAAAAGCCTTTGACTATAAGGTTCAGAAAAAAATTAAAAATTTTTTCAAAAAACTTTGAAATCTGCAAATAACTTGCAAAGGTCGGTATGATATAATACAGACAGAGCAAAGAGAAAGCCCTTTACAGAAAGGTTTCAGAAAAAAAATAAAAAAATTTTTCAAAAACCTTAAAATCTGCAAATAACTTGCAAAGGTCGGTATGATATAATACAGACAGAACAAAGGGGAAACCCGGAACAACTAAAACAAAAATCAAAACAAACAAAATCAAGACAAAAAACAAATTATTAAACGGAGGACACAACTATGAAAAAGACTAACATGACACAGAAAACTATCGCATCTGCTCTCGCAGCAATCGTAATGGCAGGAACATTCGGCACGATCGCATACGCGGACAACGAGATCACTTCCCCGGAAGTTGAATATGTATCGATATCCGATGAGGGCATCAACTACCAGCTCGATCCTTCGGCAGGAGCCGAGGAGAGCGTCAACCCCGACGCTCCCACTTCCGAGGAGATAGCGGCAATGAGAACCCGGAGCAACAAGAACGCTGTCAAGGAAAACAGACTTCGTGCACTTGAGAACATACTCAACAGCTCAGACGATGACGCGGATATTCTCCCGGTAAATCCCGATGCTCCCACAGAGGAAGAGATAGCGGCGATCAGAGCGCAGAACGAAAAGAAGCAGCAGTTCGAGGAAGTCAAGCGCGAGTATGAGCGGCTTAAGGCAGAGCTTTACGGCGAGGAAGAAGACGGTATAGTAAAAGGCGACGGCACTGTTCTGGACGCCGGCAATACCGAAGAGACCGGTACTCCCGTTGACGTGACCGAGGGCGGCGATGAAGATCCCGCAAACGAGCCCGCAGCGGACGAAACTCCCGCTGAGAACCCCAACACGACCAGAGAAAAAGAGGTCATCGGTGACGTGGTCATAATAACCGATACCATACTTAACGACGACGGCACAAAGACGGTTGTTACAACTGTTATCAACTCTGTATCCGGCACATCGACAACCACAACATCAAAGTATGACGCTGACGGCAAACTTATAGTCGAAGAGCCCGAAAACAAGCCGACAGACGAAAACAAGCCCGACGACAAGAGCAATGACGGCGGCGACAACGGCGGCGACAGCGGTAAGGACGACAAGAAAAACAGCGACGACGGCGGCGATGAGGAAGACGGCTGGTTCACGTCATTGTTAAAGGACGGCGTTGACAAGCTGGTTGACAAGGGCATCGACAAGGGTCTGGATTATGTGTTCGATAACCTTCTCGGCGGAGACGACGGCTGGATGGGTATCGTCAAGAAGCTCCCGTGGGATAAGGTATGCGGAACAGTCTGCAACGTTATCGACAGCTCCCTCGGCGGCGACGGAAGCGGCAACAACGGCAAGTATTCCATGGAAGAGATATCGGCTGCATTCGCGGCAGCATATCAGAGAGCCGAATCACAGCCCGCAGCAGCTGCATCGGCAGACCTGATCTCTGAAACAAAGGTAACACTTCCGGATCTGAAAGTCGGCAATACCGTAGAGCATAAGCTGTACAGCTCCAGCTCCGCAAGCACATCTATCGACACCAAAACAACTGTCAAGAACGAGAACATGGCGACATCAACAACGGAACTCAAGCAGCACAGAAGCGACGGCAGCTCTATCGTTATCACAACCGAGATCACCGAGATCAGAAATTCCGACGGCACCGTAACAACTCAGAAGCGCGTTATCACAAACAGCAGACTTGCTGACTATGTACGCGGCAAGAAGATCGGCTACGTTACGGACAACACCGATATAACCCTGACCTTCGTTGAGACTCCCGAAGAGTATCTCGCACGCATAGACAAGGAGCAGCAGGAAGAGGCTCAGTACGGAACACTTTCAAGCCACTCTCTGTACAATGTTGACGAGAACGGCAAGCGTATATGATCGGGCGGATAACCGAGTAAATTATATAAACAGATCCGGGTCTTGCGACCCGGATCTTTCTGTAATGTGCGTCCGTCTCCGGTGTCGTCGTCCTCACCGCTGCCCCTGCACTGTAACAATAAATTCAGCATTGACATTTGAAATTCAGCATTGACATTTAAGTAATGTATTATTATAATTATACCATACGATAAAAAATCAACGGACTGTATTTTAAACGATATGACCGAGGTGATACCATGCCGTTCAGGATAATACGAAACGACATAACCAAAATAAAAGCCGACGCGATAGTGAACACTGCAAATCCCGAACCTGTCATCGGCGGCGGGACGGATACGGCGATATACAATGCCGCCGGTGCAGAAGAGCTGCTTGCGGAGCGCAGGAAGATAGGCAGTATCGCAGTCGGTGATGCCGCATACACACCCGCGTTCAGTCTTGACGCAAAGTATGTGATACATACCGTCGGACCGTACTGGCAGGACGGTGAGCACGGCGAAAAAGACCTGCTCCGTTCGTGCTACAAAAAATCGCTGGAGCTTGCGGATAAACTGGACTGCAAAAGTATAGCGTTCCCGCTTATCTCGACGGGCGTGTATAAATTCCCGAAAGGCGAAGCGCTGCACATATCGCTGTCGGTGATACAGGAGTTCCTGCTCACGCACGATATGGAAGTCACGATAGCCGTGTTCGACAAAGGCTCGTTTGAGCTGTCCGGAAAGCTGTTTGCGGGGATAGACGAGTATATTGACGAGCATTACGTTGATGACGCGATAGGCAGCGAATACTATACCAACGATATGCGGCGGATACGGGAAATCGAGCGCGAGCGCATGATCGTACAGCGTCAGGCAAAAACAAGCCTTGATGAAATACTTGGAAATTCGTCGGAAACGTTCTCGGAAATGATGATGCGGCTGATAGGAGAACGCGGTCTTTCCAATCCCGATGTATATAAGAAAGCCAATATTGACCGGAAACTATTCTCTGCGATCCAGTGTAAACGGGAATATCAGCCGAAGAAAAAGACTGCGCTTGCACTCGCTGTTGCCTTAGAGCTTGATATGCCGACAACACGGGAATTTCTTGCAAAAGCCGGGTACGCACTGTCACCGTCGGACAAGTCGGATATTATAGTATCCTACTTCATCGAGAACAGGCGATACAGCATTATGGAGCTTAACGAAGCGCTTTTTGACCACGATATATCAACTCTGTAAAAATGTCTTTTCAGAAACGACCTTTGTGTGCAGGATTTGTGATATAATGCAATTGTAAGAACAAACCAACCGCGGCAAGGAGGAAAAGATATGTACGGAGCAATTTCTGGTGATATGATCGGCGCACCCTATGAGTTCGACAGGGGCAATAAGACAAAGGAGTTCCCGCTTTTCGGCGAGGGTTCGCACTTCACGGACGACAGCGTTATGACGATCGCAGTCGCGGAGGCGCTGCTTGACGCAGGAGACGGCACCGATGACGAGATCCGAGCGGCTGTCGTGAAGTCTATGCAGAAATGGGGCAGGCGTTACCCGGACGCGGGCTACGGCTGTATGTTTTACAAGTGGCTGCGGGAGAAAGACCCGAAACCATACGGCAGCTACGGCAACGGCTCTGCAATGCGCGTTTCGGCTGTCGGCTGGCTGTACGATACGCTTGAACGCACACGCGAGGCTGCAAGGCTGACAGCAGAAGTAACGCACGATCACCCCGAGGGGATAAAGGGCGCGGAAGCGGCTGCAAGCGCGATATTCATGGCTCGCACCGGCAGCACGAAGGACGAGATACGCGGGTACATCACCGGCGAGTTCGGCTATGATCTCTCCCGCACCTGCGACGAGATACGCCCCGGCTATCATCATGTCGAAAGCTGTCAGCAGACTGTTCCCGAAGCTATAACGGCGTTCCTCGAAGGCGAGGATTTTGAAGACGTGATACGCACCGCAGTATCTCTCGGCGGCGACTGCGACACACTCACCTGCATTGCCGGCGGTATTGCGGAAGCGTACTACGGCATTCCCGATGAGATAAAGGAAGAATGCAGGAAGCGCCTGCCCGAGGATATGCTGGCGGTCATAGACCGATTTGAGAAAATACGGAATAAAAAGCCTGAATTTCATGATATGTTCCTTGACGGGAACGAGCTTATCGAGATCGCGATAGAAATATATCGTGCCGACAGCAGCAAGGAAAATCTCATAGCGGTGCTTGATGCAATACGCAAGCGTATGCACGCGGACGGACACTTTATCTTTCCCGTTATCCGGAATGAAGAGGACGAAAACGAATTCGCATACCGCATTATCAAGACCGACGACGGCAGGATATGGCACGCGGCATTCACATCACAGCTTGAATTTGACAAAGGCGCAAAAAGCGAGGTCTTATCCAATTTTATCGACGTTGTGATGAAGCAAAGCCTTGAAACTGCGGCAGCGGGCTTTATCATCAACCCATGGGATCAGTCGTTCCTGCTTACTAACGAGCTTATCGAAATGATATTCGAGGCAGACGGCGGTGTGGAATACGCCGTTCCCGACGAACCGATCACAGAGGAGCTGCTGGAGGACGGATCGTATCTGAAAAGAGCGATAGGGATATGCAGCCGCAACCGCACCAGACTGAACCTTTTAAAGCTGTTTAAGATACTCCGTGACAGCCGGGTGTGGATCCCGTGCAATGCTGTTCTGAGCAACGCGGATTATGAAGCGTGGTCGAAGGTCGTGCGCGAAGCGGCGGACAAGAATGACCTTGATTCGGTAGTCGGACATGAGTTCACAAATCAGGACAATATCCGTCTTGTGCCGGACATACTTCAGAACGGAGACGACTTTTTCTTTCCGGTGTTTACGAGCGATGATGAAATGGGCGAGTACGGAGAGGATTTTTCCAAACTGCAGAGACACTTTCTCGAAGCTGCGGCTCTTGCCCGTAACAACGAAAAGAATGTCAGGGGAATAGTTATAAATCCGTTTTCGGAAGCGTTCGTGATAACCGTGGAAATGTTCGGGCTTATAGATGCCATGGAATCGAGTCTGGAGGAGAACGAGGTCAATAAGGGATAATTATTCGGATATACTTGCATTTTCCGAGAAATAGTGATATAATCACTGTAAACGCAATTGACTGTCAGTATATACTATATACTATATACTATATATTATTTACAGGGAGATGTAAACAGTGAAAAGCGGTTTGATTTTCACCAATGACAATTGCATAGGGTGCAATAAATGCGTCCGTATCTGCTGTTCATTCGGTGCAAGCATATCCTATAACCGCCCGGACCACAGTTCGATACACATAAATCCTGAACGCTGCATCAACTGCGGAGCGTGCATAGATGTGTGCAAGCATGATGCAAGAGAGTATCACGATGATACCGCGGCTTTTTTTGACGATCTCAGAAAAGGAGAGCGGATATCTCTGCTGATCGCTCCGTCGTTTGAAGCAAAATATCCCGGAGAGTACAGAAAAGTTCTCGGCGCGCTGAAAGAGCTCGGCGTGAAGCGTATGCTCCCCGTGGCGCTCGGTGCCGATATATGCACATGGGGATATCTGAAACTGATAAACGAAAAAGGATATAAGGGAAGGATCTCCACGCCATGTCCCGTCATTGTCTCTTTTGTCGAACTCTGGAGACCGGAACTTATCCCGCTCCTCATGCCTGTAAAGAGCCCGATGATGTGCGCGGCACAGTATTACCGCAGCAAGCTCGGCATCACCGATAAATTCGCGTTCATCGGTCCGTGCATAGCAAAGCGTGCAGAAATGGATAAATATCCGGAGCTTGTGCAGTACAACATCACATTCCCGAAACTCATCGAATATATAAACCGGCACGGTCTCGGAAACGAGGAGATGTTCGAGGGGCTTGACGCGGGTCTCGGCACATTCTACCCCGCACCCGGCGGACTTGCCGACAATATCAAGTGGTTCCTCGGAGACGATACGCCGATACGCACCGTTTCGGGAAAAAAATACATATATGAGCGTTTTCTCACGAACACGAAAAAGCTGATCGAAGGCGGTCATCCGTTTGTGCTGTATGATGCGCTGAACTGCCGTGAGGGCTGTCTTGAAGGCACGGCGAAAGCCAATGCCGAAGACCGCGAGTACAAGGGACTTTACACGATCAACGATATCAGGACAAAAAGCAAGCGGGTCTCTCCCGATTCGCCGTGGTCTCCGGAGCTTTCACCCGCGCAGCGTCTTGCGAATCTGAACAGACAGTTCGCGGATCTTGATCTGAACGACTATCTGACAGAGTTTGAGGACAGGAGCGATTCATGCAGAATAGTATATCCGACCGATGAAGAAGCCGATGCAATATACCGTTCCATGCACAAGGACGATGAAAATTCAAGGAATATCAACTGTTCTGCCTGCGGATATGAGACCTGCCGTGAGATGACGGTCGCGATACACAACGGCTTCAATACCCGCCACAACTGTGTTTACAGCGAGAAAGAGGAAAGCATCTATCTCACAAAGATGTCGTTCAGCGATCAGCTCACCGGAGTCATGAACAGGAACGCATATCAGCGGAAGCTGAATTCGCTGTACGGACACGGCAGCTCGCTCGGACTTATAATTGCGGACGTGAACGGACTTAAATACGCAAACGACAACGAAGGTCACGCAGCCGGAGACCGCCTTATCATCGAAACGGCGCACGCGCTTGCGAACGAGTTCGGCGTGGAGCGCGTATTCCGTACCGGCGGAGACGAGTTCCTCGTGGTCCTGCAGGATTTCAAGGAGCAGGAGCTTGAAAGCGATATACAGCTTGTTAAGGAATATCTTTCGAGTGTAAAGGTAAGCACCTCGATCGGTCTTGCCTACTCGGAACACTTCAGCGGTGATATCAACGAGCTTCAGAATACTGCCGACATGAGAATGTACGAGGATAAAGAACGTTACTATAAAATGACGGGAAAGACCCGCAGAAGCTGACGGCGCGGAGCCCGCGCTGTCAGCAGCTGTATTTCAGAGTTTTCTGCTCTGGGCTGCCGCAGACTGAAACGCAGTGGGGTTGGCGATATTTCGTGCTAAAATAGCAGAGAATAGCTAACCGAGGTGGCGCACCCGTCAATAGAAGAATGTCGCTACGCATTTCGCCGCGGGGCGTTCCCCGCCACCAGTCAATAGAAGAGTGTCGCTACGCATTTCGCCGCGGCGCGTCCGCCGCTGGGGTTGGCTATAATTTCATTCCACAACATTCAAAATATGGTTTATTGAAAAGAAACCGCACAGACTGCTGCTCTGTGCGGTTATTGTTATTTCTGAAACGCCGTTCGTTTTTATGCCGATGCCGTTCCGTTATATCTGAAGCACAGCATCGTGATATCGTCAAACTGCTCCGCTTCCGCCACAAATGAATTGATGCCGTCCATGACATTGTCGAGGATATCCTTCGGGCTTGCGCCGGGGTCGCGGTTGAGGGCATCGAGCGTTCGTTCCGCGCCGAAAAGTTCATTGCGGGAGTTGGTAGCTTCCGCAACGCCGTCGGTATATACGAAAAGGCTGTCGCCGGGGTGCAGTTCAAATTCGTGCTCGCGGAACCTTATCCCTTCTATTGTCGCAACGGCAGGCGAATGCTTGTAGACTATCATCTCAAACTTCCCGCCGGCACGCATGAGAGCCGGGTTCTCATGACCCGCGTTGACCGCCACGCCCTTGCCCGTTGATATTTGCAGGACCGCAGCCCACACGGTGACAAACAGTCCGGTATCGTTGTTCTCGCACATCTGATCGTTTACGCTCGCAAGAGCTTCACCGGGACTTTCACCGTTCTGCAGATGCGACTTTATCAACACGCGGGAGACCATCATGAAAAGAGCGCCGGGTACGCCCTTGCCGGAAACGTCCGCCATAACGAGGCCAATATGATCGTCGTCTATCAGGAAGAAGTCGTAGAAATCGCCCCCGACTTCCTTGGCGGGAGTCATGCTTGCGAAAAGATCAAATTCGTCGCGCTTCGGGAATGCGGGAAACAGCCGCGGGAGCTGGCTTGCCTGTATATCCGTCGCCATGCCGAGCTCCGTTTCTATGCGGGAGGATTCAAGTCTCTGCTTCTCAAACTTCTGTGTAAGATCGTCGGTAATGACCGCGAACATATTCACCGCGGCACCGATAGTGGCGATGATGATGAACTTGACTTCCGAATAGAAAGCCTGCAGAATGATAGCTCCCAGCGGCGCAAGAAGATAGATCCAGAAAGCGGCGGCTACACGTCTGGGAAAATTCCGGCGATAGCGTATGAGCATGAGCATTCCGATCGTCAGCAGAATGACCGGCGCCACGTTTGACAGGAAATACAGTCCCGAACGGTGATATATGTTGTTCTCGTCAAAGTAGTAGTACATACCGGTGAACTGTGCGATTATCAGCAATGCCGTGTGCAGGAACAGCACCGCCGTTATCACCCACCTCTGAGCCAGCATTTTTTCCCCGGTAAGCGCACCCGCCATTATCATGAACGTCATCATCGAGGACATTATGCCCGACACAAAGAACTCAATGAACACGGCGGCACGGATTATCATACCGGGAATTTCTCCCGGATTGCCGAGTACGAGCATTCTTACAAGATACATGGTAATATATACTATCACCAGCGACAGGAAGATCACGAAGAATTTACGGGTCTGTCCGTCTATCGGCGCTTTTCTTATCTGGACTATACTGAGTCCGAGGACGCCTATGCCTGCCGCGATCATAAAAAAGTTTATCAGATCGCCTATCGAAAAAACAAAAGGAGCCATGGCAATATTCCTTTCATGAGCTGTCCCGGTACTGCATTATAAGGGACCGGGGCGGTACAGCGCAAAAGCTGCGTGCGGAGTCTCCCGACGGCCTTTTCGCATTTCAGCTTTTATACTGTTTGTATTATATCACATTTTCTTGAGAAAAGCAATAGAGATATGACCGTGTATTATTGCTGACATTCCGCAAAGGCAGGTCCGGTATAACGCAGTCAGAGCAAAAGATTTCGCAAAAATTATAAAAAATTTTTCAAAAACCTTAAAATGTGCAAAGAAACTGCAAAGGTCGGTATGATATAATACAGACAGAGCAAAGGGAAAAGCCCTTTGACGGCAGGTTTCAGAAAAAAATTTAAAAATATTTCAAAAAACTTTAAAATCTGCAAAGAACCTGCAAAGGTCGGTATGATATAATACAGACAGAACAAAAAGAAAACCCGGAACAACCAAAACCCAAACTATTAAACGGAGGACACTGATATGAAAAAGACTAACATTACAAAAAAGACAATCGCAACCGCTCTCGCGGCAATCACAATGACAGGAACATTCGGCACGATCGCATACGCGGACAATGAGATCACTTCTCCCGAGCTTGAATATACAGCAAAAGCGGATGAAGGCATCAATTATCAGCTTGACCCGGCGGAAGAGAATACAGCTCCTGTTGAGGAGACAACACCCTCAGCCGAGGAAACACCCGCAGTTGAGGAGACACCCGCAGCCGAGGAAATACCCGCAGCCGAGGAGACAACACCCGCAGCCGAGGAAATACCCACAGTTGAGGAAACACCCGCAGTTGAGGAAACACCCGCAGTTGAGGAAATCAGCCATGAAGCCCTTGTTGACGCAGCTATCGAAGCGTGCAAGGATATCTCCGACTACAACGGTACAGCTGTCATTACAACAAACGTTACCGCTATACCGGGAGATTTATGCTGCCTCAGCACCAATGAAGAGCAGAAAGTCATTGATACGCTCATTGATCTCGACAACGCACTCATAGACGATCTCGCGGATATGCTCCCGATGGGAAACACTCTTACGAAGCCTCTCAAGTGGCTTACAGGCTGGCTCTCCGATGAGAACCACGAAGATGACCCGGATCCCATAGATGAACTTGGCAACAAAATCGATGCCGGGTTCAATAATCTCGACAACAAGATCAATAATCTCGGCACTATGATAAACGATCTTTACGCCGAACTCAACTCCGCAACCACCAAGATCAACAACAAACTCAATGACATTTCAAAGCAGGCTGATGTCAACGCTGAATGGCTCCGCGCAATGAATGACAACAGCACCCGCCTTACAAAATGCACATCTCAGCTCGATGAGCTCAATTCAAAGGCTACCGGAATTTCCGGTATGTACTACCGCATCTCCGGCATAGAGACAGACACAGGACGCACCGATCTTGAAAAGCTCGTTGACCTCGCTGCTCTCAGCCATGACCCCACAATGATTTCCCTTACAGAAAAGCTCGATGTGCTTTCTGACAGCCTTTATGAAAGAACAGGCGCTCTGAACACCAATTTCTTCGACGCTGTGACCATATATAATTACAAGGACGTTATGTTCTCAACGGAAGCATACGATATGAGCATCGACAGCGTAAACGTGATCGTGGAACAGTACATTACCTCCGCAATGCTCTACCTCAGAACTCTCGAAGCTGAAAACGAGATAGCTTCTTTCACCAAGGATGAGCTCATGCAGCTCGGAGACGAGTACATAGATCTCTGGAACAGCGTAAGAAAACAGGGCGGTTCTACCATAACGATGAGATATGACCGTGTAAAGCAGGATATCGAAAAGGTACTCACAGGCTACACCAACTATGTCAACAAATCCGTTAACGACGTCCGCTACATTGACCACGGCAAGACAAACGTTTCTGTCAAGGGAAGCACAAGATCCAATGACCAGAGTGACGCTTCCGGGCTTTTATCCTCCGAGGACAAAACACGTTTCGCTATCGACCACATATATGCGGGAAATGTTATGAGCCAGTCGGAAATGCTCAGAATAGTTGACTATGCCAAGACCCGTTACCCCGAAACCAGCTTCAAGGAATTTATGAACGGTGTCGGCATCGACGTAGGTGATGCAGAACATCTGCTCTGCTCAGACAATATCAAGAAGGAATCAACATTCTTTATGAGCCGCTCCGCAGATTACTATACCGATACGATAGATATGAACACCAAGGGCTGCAAGTCCTCGGAAATCAAATTGGCGCATTATGAGAACGGAACCGAAACAAGTTTCTGGTGGCAGTCTTCGGATTTTAACAACTGCAATAATACTAACCCCAATAACGAAACCTACAACTACTCCTTCTTCGTACTCGAAATACAGTGATACTGCCGAATACAGGAAAACAGCAAAACCGCACGGAAACCCCGTGCGGTCTGTCTGTCAAAAAAGTAAATTTTTTGACAGACTTGTCCTGCGCGGACAGCGCCAGCCCCCTTTAAAAAAGGGGGCTGGACACCCCAAACAGACTGCTGTATTTCAAAGTGCAGATTTATGTCAGGCGCAGACTGAAATGCAGTGGGGTTGGCGATATTTCGTGCTAAAATAGCAGAGAATAGCTAACCGAGTGTGCCGTTGTTGCTGCTTTATATGTGCGCTTCGTGCGCACTTTTGGCAGCAACTACCACTGCATCATGCAGTGCACCCGCCGAAAGAAGAATGTCGCTACGCAAAACGCCGCGGGGCGTTCCCCGCATTGACAAGCTGACCGCACGGAAACCCCGTGCGGTTCTTTCATTATATACAGAAGAATATAACTGACCGGGACAATAATACAATATGAAAATTGTTTTTAAAAATTGGAAAAATCTATTTTTTTCGTTTCTTATGATTGAAATACAGACAGTAATATGCTAAAATAAACGTTAATATTGTTTTTGACCATCACCCGTCAAAGGAGAATATCCATGTCCGATGATAAAGTTCTTTCGCAAAAAGACAGACAGTTCCGCGAATTTGTCCTCGGCGGTGATATGTGGAAAGTCATAATCTCTGTCTGCATACCGCTTGCGGCTTATTCGGGGCTGCTCCATATATTCAAGATAATAGATACGATGATAGCGGCACATATAGGCACAGACGCCGTTTCTTCCATAGCGTACATATCCCAGATCAGCTTTGTGATCTCCGCGATAGGCGGCGGTCTCGCTATCGGCGCAGGCATGAAGATAAGCGAAGCATACGGCGCGGGGAATTACGATCTTGTGCGTAAGAGGGTAAGCACCGTTTATTTTCTCTGCTTTATTATAAGTATCCCGGTACTGCTTGTCATACCGTTTACCCCGGAATTCCTCCGGCTTAACGGTACTCCGGAGGAGCTGATAGAAGCGAGCGGGCAATACTTTGCCGTAGAGCTTATCAATATTGCCGTTACATTTTTCACGACCGTTTACATTGCCGTTGAACGCGCAAGAGGCAACACGAAGCTGATCATGTGGATAAACGTGGTCTATCTCGTTATAAAATCGGCTCTTACGGCATTATTCGTGTATGTCATGAACGGTACCGTCGTCATGATCGCTGCCGCCACGCTCGTTGCCAACCTTGTCATGCTTCTGACAGCGGCAGTCAATATGCTGAAAAAAGACAGCATATTCGGTTTTTCAGCATCTCAAATATCCATGCGCAAGCAAGTCATTATGCCGGTGATAAATATTTCATATCCCGCAGTCACGGAAAAAGCTGCCTTTGCATACGGAAAGCTGATCGTCAACAAGATGAGTACCGATTACGGCACTTCCGTAGTAGGAGCGCTCGGTGTATCCAACAACATCGGCGGTATTGCGACACAGCTTCAGAACGGTTTCCAGCAGGGCGGAGCTTCAGTCATCAGCCAGAATATCGGCGCGGGGAAGAACGACCGTGCGCTGGACGCGTTCAAAAAGCTGCTGATCGTGAATATTGTTCTGGGCGCAGTGTTTATGGCGCTGACGCTTATTTTCATCGACCCGCTGTGCGGTCTGTTTTCCGGACAGGACGAGCAGTTCCGTCTGCTGATAAAAACAGTGTATGGCTATGAGGCTCTCGGAGCAGTAACGCTCGGCATAAACGCCGCCGTTATGGCGCTGCTCTATGGTTTCGGATATACAAAGCTCACGCTTGTGCTGAACGTTATGCGCGTATTCGTGTTCCGCATACCCGTGCTGTGGTTCCTGCAGAATTTTACCGATATCGGCAGCGAAAGTGTCGGTATCGTCATGATGGTAAGCAACATCTCTGTCGGAGTCTGCGCCGGTATCGTGGCGTTTTTCGTTATCAGACGCATCAGAAAAAAAGAGAATTTATGATATGATGCTCCGTCACTGAAAAATACCGAGAAAGATCCATGCCAGCACTGCCGAAACGGCGACTTCTGTTATCAGCTTCGGTATCTCTTTTCCGTCCCATTGCGGCTCCACGCTCCATACTGTCGGCGTTTTGCCGGTTTTCTGCCTGATAAGTATGCCGAAGATCCTTGTTTTGGTGAACATCCACCAGTCCAGCACGACAGCGTCAAAGATCGAGATCATCCAGAAGAATATCACAAAGCGGAGCGTAAGCTGCCAGAAGTCCATGCCGGATTCCACGCCCTGTCTGCCCGCGGATATGATCGTGATGACGTACAGTGTGCCGACGACCGCAACCAGCAGAGCAAGCGAGATCTTCCCTTTCATACTGAATTTTCTGCTTATCCCGTGTTCCTCAAGCAGCTTTTTCGCACCGGGCGTCATACACCAGTATGCGACCTGCGGCGCAGAGAAAGCGCCGATAAGGCAAAAAGCGGTAAGGAGTACGACCCCGATCAGGCCGTATAAAAAACTTAATAACATCATGCATTCCCTCTTTCAGCAAAATCGCCGGCTTGGTTAGCCGCCGCAAACCCGCAGGCATATTATAGCATAAACCGGCTAAGATTTCAAGATGTAAACAGGAAAAATACGTCCGGTCATGAACTGCTGTCTGAAATACCTTCCGGGGATACAGCATACCCCTGCCCCGGTCCTGTTCCGGCACCGGCATTAATACAGCAAACAGAAGCGCCCCGACGGTTTTGTTGAACCGCCGGGGTGTTCCTGCAATGTTTACGGACAGCTGCCGGGCATTCATGCTCTTCTGAACGTATATTATCATATCATCGATCGTGGATTCCGCATTTCTGAAAGACTCATACTGTTTGCGGAGATTCGGGTCGTTTATCCTGGAAGCGTCAAAGTCTGCGGAAAGGAGCTTCTTCTGTGCGTTGAGGCTTGCAAGGATATACGAGCTTACCTCATAGTAATCGGTGAGTGTGCTTACTATGTACGGCTTTACTGCGTCATGCACTTCACCGCTGAACATATAGTTCTGCGTGTTGCTCTTGTACAGTACCGTGAAAAGATCGTCCTTCGTCATTCTTCCTTAAGACTTTTCTTGATACGGCTTAACGATTCGGGAGCGATACCGAGATATGTTGCAATATACTGCTGTTTTACAGTCTGACATATTTCCGGAAACATCTTCCTGAAATGAATGTATCTTTCGGACGCGTTCTCCACAAGAAAACCGTTTTCCCGGTATATCTTATATTTCAGAGCGCTTTCAAGAAGCTGTATATATGTGTTCTTTAACGCATCGTTCTCATAGATCAGCGTTTTTATCTCTCCGACTTTAAAGACCATAAGTGTAGTGTCGGTGAGAGTTTCCCATTCGGTAAGGCTTTCGGGATAACCGAACATCCCGTCGTCCATACACAGTGTTCCTTTTACGGAAAAGCCGCGGGTAATGTCGTTGCCGTCACCGTCGATATAGTAGCATCTCGCCATTCCGTCAAGCACCAATGCCGCGGTATCGGTGCTGTCACCGATACTTCTGAGAAGTGTGCCCTTTTCGATTATGCGGAATGCTGAGAGCATAACTATCCGTTCGAGTGTGTCGTTGTCCAGATCGAGCTTATATGTTTCGGCAAGTGCCGCAAGCTGTTCAATAATTATCTGCTTATTCATAAATACTCCTCATGCCGTAAGAATATAAAACAATACCGAGATCAGATTCATACCGCCGTGTGCGATCATCGGAACGATGAGTTTTCCGCTCTTCTTGTATCCCCATATCCAGAGCAGCCCCACAAGGAAAGAATGTCCCATATTGAACCAGTCAAGCATTCCGAAAAGGACATTGAACAGAAGCAGTGCCGCTGTTTCACCGAACACATCACCGCAGAAGCGTTTCGCAAATCCTCTGAAATATATTTCCTTACAGATACCGCTTACGAAGCCGAGTGAGATCACCATAAGAATGATCTCGCCGGCAGACAGACTGCTCCAGCCCCCGAATGCAAGCTCTGTTCTTCCTTTGCTGACGAGCAAAGAAAGCAGACCGACAACAGCGGATATGACTGCAAGTACGATCCCGAGTGCAATATCCTTCCCGAGTGTTTCTTTTGCCGCTATTTCCTTTGTCAGACTTATGCCGTTCTCCTTGTAAAGCAGGAGCGCTTTCGGCAGAAGAATGATGTTTGCAAGTATCAGTACAAGACAATATGTATTGAGATCTGCGTTTGCGAAGCTGGCAATGTCAAGAAGATTCATCCCCGGAAGATAGTTCTGACAAGCCCGCAGGACTTCATATCCCGCTACGATAAGGGTCAGCATTACAGTTATAGAGACAGCCTGCTTTGCGTTATTGAATTTTGTGTTGTTCATTATCATCACCTCACGATGATGATAACATATCTGTTGGCATTTGTCATTAACAAATGTTAAGAAAACAAAAAATCTTACTCTCGTTCATTACGGAATTTCGACGCCTTATATGAACTTGTAATTTTATCACTCAAAAGTAACACTCCAACGCTGTTAGCATTCGCTAATCATACTATCACATTTTTGTACAAATGTCAATAGTCTGCGGTCAAAAGTTTGCTTGTGTGAAAAGAGGTGGCACTATACCAGTAGCAGTACGTACCGATAAAAGTACTAAAACAGTCATATATAAAAGCACCGTTTTCAGAGATCAACTCGGAAGGCGGTGCTTTTGTGACTTATGCCAAAATCCGTGCGCCGATAAAGTATTTTTTTGTGCCGTTCAGTAAACATTGTTCACATACCTTGACAAACGATCGGATATGTGATATCATTCGTTTGTAAACAGTGTTTATTTTAGCGAAGGGAGGTTTGTGTATGCCGAGAGACAAGACCGAAGCACACGAAAAGATCATAGCGGCAGCAGTCAGAGAGTTTATGACATACGGCTTTGAGAATGCGTCCATGCGCAGGATCGCTGCTGAAGTCGGACTGACCGTCGGCGCGCTGTACCGGCATTTCCCGAATAAAGAGGAGATGTTCGCGGCATTGGTCGAACCGACCGTCAGCAAGCTGATGAAAAAATACCGGGAATTCTGCGAGCATGGCTATGAAGTCATGAAGTGCGGCGATGTACAGAAGCTGTGGGAAGAAAGCGAGAGCGAAACAAAGTGGCTGATGTGCTTTATCTACGACCATTTTGAAGCATTCAAGCTGCTGATCTGCCGTTCGCAGGGAACCAGATTTGAGAGCTTTGTTCACGATATGGCTCTGCTGGAAGAGCGTTCGACCCTTGACTACTTTGAACGCATGAAAACGTACAATATGACTGTCAACGAGCTTTCACAGAAGGAATTCCATATGCTGGTGACCGCGAATGTTTCGGCGGTGTTCGAGGCAGTGATACACGATTTCAGCCGTGAGGAAGCAATGCACTATTCGGAAACGCTTGATGCATTCTTTTCGGCAGGCTGGAGAAAGTTACTCGGCATCTGATGCCGAATTTCTTTTGCCAATCAGTTAGCTTGTGCTAACACAATAAGGAGGATTTTTATGGAACAAAAGAAAAAGCGCTCTGCGGTCAGCTGGGTGATCGAATTTGCAGGGCAGAAAAAACCGAACTACATTTTAAGCGTTCTGCTGGCGGTGTGCAAGGTCGTGTTCGGTCTGATGCCGTATCTGTATATGGCGGATATCGTCGGCAAGCTGCTTGAAATGCACGCGGGTACGCTGGATAAGGATATGTCCCTGCTGACCGCAAGCATCATAAAAATGGCAGTATTCTGGCTGCTGTGCCGTATATGCCATGCGATCTCGACAACGCTTTCCCATGCCGCGACTTTTGAAGTGCTTGCAAATATCCGCAGACAGCTTACCGAGAAGCTCTCGAAACTGCCGCTCGGCTCTGTGCTGTCGCAGTCAAGCGGAACATACAAGAACATCATCTGTGAGCGCGTGGATTCGATCGAAACAACGCTTGCACATATCATTCCGGAAGTGCTTTCTTCCGCGTTCGTGCCGGTTGCGCTCATAATATACATGATGACGATAAACTGGCAGCTTACGCTGATCTCCCTGATCTGCGTACCGGTGGGCGCGGCGTTTTTCATGCTTATGATGGTCGGCAGCCAGAAAAGCTATGAAAATACAGTCGTAAAAACGAAAAAGCTGAATGATACCGCCGTCGAATACATCAACGGCATTGAGGTCATTAAGGCGTTCGGCAAGGCGAAAACATCGTATGAAAAATTCGTGATCGCCGCAAAAGAGGGAGCCGACTGCTTCATCGACTGGATGCGCCGCTGCAATCTGTGGCAGAACATTTCGCTGCTGATAATGCCCTATTTCCTGCTCGGGCTGCTGCCGTTAGGTGCGCTGTTTTATATGCAGGGTGCGGTTTCCGGCGCCGATCTGCTGATGCTTATAATTCTTTCGCTCGGTCTGGTCTCGCCTATAATGACGATCGCGTCCTATTGGGACGGCATTGCAAAAATGGGTACGATCATCGGAGAAGCAACGGAGATCCTTGAGCGCGGCGAGCTTATCCGCCCCGATACGCTGAAAGAAAAGCCGGACGGTACAGACATAGTTCTGCATGATGTTCATTTCGGCTACAACGATGAGGAGATACTGCACGGCATTGATCTGAACATCAGACAGGGAACTGTCAATGCGCTGGTCGGACCGTCCGGTTCGGGCAAATCTACTATCGCAAAGCTGATAGCTTCATTCTGGGACGTGAACAGCGGCAGCATCACCCTCGGCGGCGTGGATATCCGCAAAATACCGCTTGAACAGTACAACCGGAATATCGCCTATGTTTCGCAGGACAATTACCTTTTCGACGAGACGATCATGGATAATATCCGTATGGGCGACCCGGATGCGAGCGACGAAGATGTGATGAACGCGGCAAAGGCCTGCGGCTGCCACGACTTTATCATGCAGCTCGAACACGGATATCAGACGGTAGTCGGCGGTGCGGGCGGACATCTTTCCGGCGGTGAACGGCAGCGTATCTCAATTGCAAGAGCGATGCTGAAAAATGCGCCCGTCGTCATTCTCGACGAAGCCACGGCTTACACCGACCCCGAAAACGAAGCGCTGGTGCAGTCCTCCGTTGCAAAGCTGGTACAGGGCAGAACTCTGCTCGTCATAGCGCACAGGCTGTCAACGATAGCTTCCGCAGATCAGATCATTCTTATAAACAACGGCACTGTTGAAGCGTCCGGCACACAGGAAGAATTGCTCGCAGAATCGCCGCTGTACCGGCAGATGTGGGAAACGCACATGGCAGTAAGGGAGGGTGCATAATGTTTACGACACTTAAACGTTTTTTTGCTTTCTGCAATGAAGAAGACCGGAAAAAGCTGTATCTTGCTATCGGTCTCGGGACGGTAAAGGCAGTATTTGCGGCGCTGCGCATTTCCGCTATCGGCGTTATAGTCATGGGTATTCTTGACGGAAATATGACGGACATGAATGTATGGATCGCCGTCGGGATCCTTGCCGCGTCGGTTGTCGGACAGCTTCTCATCAACCTGAAGACGACGATGCTTCAAACCGAAGCGGGTTATCACTCATGCTCGAACAAGCGCATTGAGATCGCGGAACATCTGCGCTATCTGCCGATGGGCTACTTCAATGACAACAGTCTCGGGCATATTACAAGCGTTACAACAAACACAATGGAAGCGCTTTCAGATGTTGCAACGAGAGTTGTCATGCTTACAACACAGGGCATCCTGACAACAATTGTTATCACAGCGTTTGTCTATGTATTTGACTGGCGAATCGGACTGCTTCTGACAGCCGGTGTTGCAATTTACGCCCTCATCAACGGCGCGATGCAGAAAGCCACTCGCAAGGGCGCGCCTGCACAGCAGAAAGCGAACAGAGAACTTGTTGCCGCGGTCATTGAGTTTGTGCAGGGCATTGCAGAGGTCAAAAACTATAATCTTGTCAGCAATCGTGCAAAAAAGCTGGAAGCGGCGATAAAGGCAAAGCAGTACGGCGACACGCACCTTGAATTTGCTGTTATCCCGTATATCACCTTACAGGAAATTGTCACAAAGCTGACCGGCGTTCTGATGTGCGCCGCATCGGTTTATTTCTACATCAGCGGAAGTATGTCCCTGCTTTATTGTATCATGATGACGATCAGCTCGTTTATGATCTATGAGAGCCTTGATGTCATGGCGGGATTCTCGGCGCTTATACGAAGCGTTTCGATCTGTGTCGATCAGGCAAATGAGATCCTTTCCATTCCGGAAATGGATATCGAAGGCGCAGATATCACACCCGAGAGCCATGACATAGAGCTGAAAAATATTTCTTTTGCGTATGAAAACAGAACGATCATTAATGGCGTTGACCTGAAAATACCCGAACACACAACAACCGCGATAGTCGGACCGTCAGGCGGCGGCAAGACTACGCTGACAAGTCTTATGGCTCGTTTCTGGGATGTAAAAAGCGGCGAAGTTCTGCTCGGCGGCAAAAATGTCAAGGAGTACAGCTTTGACAGCCTTATGCGGAATTTCAGCTTTGTGTTCCAGCGGGTGTATCTGTTTGAGGACACCATTGCGAATAATATCCGCTTCGGAGAGCCGGACGCGCCTATGGAAAAGGTCATAGATGCCGCGAAGAAAGCACGCTGCCACGACTTCATCATGAGCCTGCCCGACGGCTACGAAACCGTGATCGGTGAGGGCGGCGCAAGTCTCTCCGGCGGCGAAAAGCAGCGCATTTCCATTGCAAGAGCCATTATGAAAGACAGTCCGATCATCATTCTCGATGAAGCGACTGCCAATGTTGACCCCGAAAACGAAGCGGAGCTGACAAAGGCTATCGAAGAACTGACGAAAGAAAAGACGATCATTATGATCGCACACCGTCTGAAAACAGTCGAGCACGCAGATCAGATCATCGTCATAGACGGCGGTAAAATAGTGCAGCAGGGCAAGCACGGAGAGCTTATGCAGCAGGACGGTATCTACCGCACATTTGTAACAGACAGACAGAAGGCGGCAAGCTGGAAGCTGTAATTACTGCGCCATATGAAACGAAAACGAGCTTATACGAATTTGTATAGGCTCGTTTTTATTGAATTAATGTCTGCTCATCAAGAAATGTGTCCGCCTTGAAAATACGCTGAAAGTGTATTTTTAAGGCTTTCCGAAGTCCGCATTGCGGATTTCGGAACAACAACTGC
>CACZGM010000001.1:85312-88874 GCA_902780695.1 uncultured Ruminococcus sp.
GTCTGCTCATCAAGAAATGTGTCCGCCTTGAAAATACGCTGAAAGTGTATTTTTAAGGCTTTCCGAAGTCCGCATTGCGGATTTCGGAACAACAACTGCTATAAGGCAGTTGTTGAGGACACATTAATTATGTTATAGCATATGCTGACTCAAATTTCAAGATATCACAAGAAAAAAGCCGTCCAATTATGAACGACTTTCTATGATCTCTTCTGTATGAAATAGATATGGTGCTGTGTTTTAACTCTCATTTGTGAAGAATTGACGCAGCCTGATGCCTGTATCCTTATTCAGCTCGTAATTTTCGACCGCCTGTCCTTTTTCCAATCTTACGACATGATCGCAGCAGGATAATATAAATTCCAGATCGTGCGTCACAATAAAAACAGTTTTCCCCATGTCACGAAGCTTCAATATCTCGCCCGCGACCTGCTTCATGTGGGCAAGATCAAGTCCGCTTGTCGGCTCATCGAAAATGATTATCGGCTTGCTTGATGCGATGCCCGAAGCGATAGCAGTCCGCTGCTTCTGACCGCCGGAAAGTGCCATAGGGTGCGAATCGGCATACTCAGCGAGGTCAAGTTGTTTCAATATTTCGTCGGCTTTCTGTATCTTCTGCTCATCGGTAAGTGACTTGTCAGTGATACTCAGCAGCACCTCGTCCCTGACACTTTCGGTAAAAAGCTGATGATTTACGTCCTGCATTATCATATAGCAGATTTTCAGGCGTTCTTTTGCTTTGAGCGTTTTTCCGCCAAACTTCATCACACCCTTGCATTTCTTTTCAAGTCCGCAGATATTTCGAGCAAGGGTGCTTTTTCCTGCGCCGTTGTGTCCGATTATTGCAATGATACTGTCTGTTGGAAGCTCCAACTTCGGAATATTGATACCATGCTTGCCGTCCTTGTAGGAAAATACGAAATTTTCAAGCGTCAGCATTTCATCTTGCTTTGAAACATTTTCACGAGTATATGTAACATCTGTGAGCGACAGCGGCCGTATCCCCATACGCTCGGTATCAGCAAAGGTCAGCGCTCTGATCTCATCGGCTTGCAATTCCTTCACGATGCTGCCGTTATCCAGCAGGATCATTCTGTCCGCAAGCTCACGCAGAAAATACAGCCGGTGCTCTGCGATGATAATAGTCTTTCCTTGTGATTTCCAGTCGGAAAGGATCGTTTTCAGCTTTTCAATTGCACTGCTGTCAAGGTTAGAGGACGGCTCATCGAGTACCATGATATCGGGTGAAAGCACGCTGACACTTGCGCAGGCGATGATCTGTTTTTCGCCGCCGGAAAGTTCAAAAATACTGCGGTCGAGCAGCCTTTCAATGTGAATTTCATTTGCGACAGCATTTTTTCGGGATACTATCGCTTCGGGCGGCATCCCGATGTTTTCTGCGCCAAATGTTATCTCACCGTCCGTGTCGATCGCAAAAAACTGACTTCTCGGATTCTGGAATACTGTTCCCACAACGCCTGCAAGGTCATACAGCTCTGTTTTGGCGATATCACGCCCGTTCACGATGACGCTTCCCGTCAGCTCGCCCTTGTAATAATGCGGAATCAAGCCGTTGATCAACCTGCCGACTGTCGTTTTTCCGCAGCCGGACGCACCGCAGAGCAGCACCGTTTCACCGTCACGGATCGTCAGCGACAGGTCATGCAGTCCGCCCTCGTCAGTGCCGTTGTATCTGAAATTGACATTTTGGATTTCGATCATAGTGCATCACCTGAAATACTTTGAGTACACAAACAAAAACATACTTGCTGCAAAAATCACGAACATGAGCCAGTCTGCCGCATTGAGTTTTAATTGCACAGGACTGGTTCGTCTGACCGGTGCGCCAAGCCCTCTTGTGACCGCTGCCGCTGACAATTCCTCGCCGATATTCAGGCAGGAGAACATCAGCGGAACAAGCCGGTATTCTATCATTTTTGCTATCCTTCCGCCTGCAAGGGAAATACCGCGCATTTTCATCGCATCGTTGATGCTTAGGTATTCCTCTTTGATCGTCGGAAAAAAACGCATCACGACGGCGAGCGAAACAGATATGCCGTCGGGAATGTGCATCTTTTGCATAGCAGACATGAATTCGCCGATCTTTGTTGTGTGTATCACATACCACGCCATGATCATAGCAGGCATAAACTGCGCCACAATTCCGCAGTAGCCGACCAGAAGCGCCGAAATAACGCCTGTCGATTCCGCAGAAATGCAGTATTTCAGCAATACAAGCGCAGCCCCGTAGCACAGCAAAAAGCGAAGGGCAGACACATATCTGCCCTCGTTTGCCAGCAGGAACACTGGGATAAGAGTAACGATGATCCTGACTGCCCATTCCGTCGGCGATACCGCATTGACCATCACGATAAACGAAACAGCGAATATCATAAAAAGCTTTGTGCGTGGATCAAGATGAATCTTTATCATACAATACCTGCTTTTTCAAAGTGCTTTCTGACAACTGCCTTGCCGACAAATGCACCGATCACGCCGAATACAAAGCAGAGAATCAGCAGAATTGCAATCGTTTTGACGTTGATCGCACGGAACAGAGCATCACAGTATTCTGCTGAATAGCCGCCGTCAAGAAGACTTTTGCGATAATCCTCCGCTGTTACGATCACGGGGAAATAATTTGCGCAGATCCAGAGACAGAAAACACCGTGACTCAGCACCGTCATCTTAAAGCTCTTGTATCCGCCCTTTTTGGCTATCAGATCGGCAATAAATCCGGCTGCAATGATCAGCGGTGCGCCGAGCCAGCCCATACCGGTCACAAACATGATAATAGCGATCAGAATGGACATGATCGTAATCATTCCGAATTTCGTAACCTTCGTGTAAAACAGCATCATCGGAATCGAGCCGACCAGTGGGATCAGCACCACATAGGCTGCGACAATGTACGGGTGAATAAAGCCCAGCATTCCGCATGCGAATTCCACGACAAAAATCAGCGCTGTGAAAATTCCGATTGTAATAAAGTCCTTTACTTTCAGCTTGTTATCGTTCATGATAAACCTCCTGTAATCGTTCGGTTAGCATATGCAAACCGATGCTATTATACCACTTTCTGCTTGGTGTGTCAATACCTTTTCAGTTTTTCCATCCTGTGCTGACCGCACGTTTAGTCACCATTGAATTGTAGATGCCTCCCTTTTTCATAAGGCTTTCATGGTTCCCGGACTCGGCGATCTGCCCGTCCTTGATGACCATGATATTGTCCGCGCCGGCAATGGTGTTCAGCCTGTGCGCAATGACGAGCAGTGTTTTGCCCTTGCAAAGCTCCGATATCGCCTGCTGCCTTGCTATCGACAAACGCTGTGCCTGACCGCCGGAAAGCGACGCTCCGCCCTCGCCTATGACAGTATCAAAGCCGTCGGGCAGTTCCATAATGAAATCATAGCAGCGTGCTTTTTTCGCCGCTTCGATAACTTCCTCACGGCTTGCGTCCGGTCTGCCAAGAGCGATATTGTTGTAGACCGTGTCCTGAAACAGATACACTCTCTGGAACACCATACTGATATTGTCCATAAGCGTTGCAAGGGGTATCTTT
>CACZGM010000002.1 GCA_902780695.1 uncultured Ruminococcus sp.
CTTGAAAATACGCTGAAAGTGTATTTTTAAGGCTCTCCGAAGTCCGCATTGCGGATTTCGGAACAACAACTGCCATAAGGCAGTTGTTGAGGACACATTTATTATAGCACATTCCGCCCGCTTTGTCTATATAATACCGTTTTGTATAATAACAAATAACCGCACAGATTGTTAGTCTGTGCGGCTTTTTACCATATATAGCATAAAATATCTAACCGTGGCGGAAGCGGCGTGCGGGAGTTAATCGGCGGTTCCTCAAATGTATGCTCCCGAAATAAATATCCTGCGGTAAGTATCAAAATCCAGCCACTTTCCGGAAAGTTCCGGCAGCGTTTGTTCGCCGGCATTTTCGTACTCCGAAATAAACCGCTTCACATCTTCATCGGTCTTTGCAAGTACCGCAAATCCGCGTCCGTTGACTATCGGAACAGTCCCATCGTATTCGTATTCGTCAAATGTCATCAGCCCTGTCACCTTTCGTCCGCGCACCCGAACGGCGACCCTGTCACGCATAACGATAATGTCGAGATCGTCGGGGTACGCATAGCTTTTTCCGGCTGTCGGTATCTCGTCACCGACCGTAAAGGTGCGCCGAACCGTCTGTGTATGGAACACATTATAGCTGTTCACATCGTAGTAGAATTCCTCAAAGACATCACCGCGCGCGCGCAGCTTTCCGTCTGTGAATGCGGCTCTTTCGTCAGCCGCGGCAGCCTTGTCCGATACGTCCTCCACAACTCCGCACGCGGCAGTCATATTCGTCACACGGTCAATGAGTATAAGCTCGCCGAGAGTCTTATGCAGCGCAAATCTGTCCGCCGGTATCGGCTCCGACAGCTTTATCGTGCATCGCGCAAGTCCGTTCTTTCCGAGCGTCGTCACGGATATATGTTCGCCGGTGTTCACATCGACCGCGTATTTTATCGAGGTCACGACCGCAGGTATCAGCTTTGTTCCGAGCTTCACAAGATAATCCGCTCCGGCCGCAAGCTCACTGTCGTCCGTCCAGAGCAGCGATACATCGAGCGTACCGTAAGCCGCTATATTTTCGTCGGTCGTGATAACACAGCCGCGCGATACATCGACCTCACGGTCGAGCGTTATCGTGACAGGCTGACCGGCATAAGCATTATCCGCTTCCTTGCCGGCGGCAAGTATCCCGCTCACATCTGCGGTCTCGCCGCTCGGAAGTGTTTTCACGGTGTCACCGACCTTTATGCTGCCTGCTTCGACCTGTCCCTGAAATCCTCTGAATGTGCGGTCGGGACGGCAGACACGCTGCACCGGCATATAGAACTTTTCTCCGCTTTCCGACTCGCTCACATCAACGTTTTCGAGATACGCAAGAAGCGTTTCGCCCGTGTACCACGGCATATTCACCGACTTTACGGTAACGTTGTCTCCCGCAGTCGCGGAAAGGGGAATGACCTTGACATCCGGCAGTGAAAGCTCTGCCGCAAGCTCGTTTATCTGCTTCAGTATCTCGCTGAAACGCTCCTCGCTGTATTTCACAAGATCCATTTTGTTGACCGCGAAAACATAGTGCCGTATTCCCATAAGGCTGCATATTCTCGCGTGTCTGCGGGTCTGCACGAGCACCCCCTGCGATGCGTCAACGAGTATCACGGCAAGCTGCGCGAAAGACGCTCCGACCGCCATATTCCGGGTATATTCCTCGTGTCCGGGCGTGTCCGCAACAATGAAGCTGCGCGCCGAGGTCGTGAAGTAGCGGTAAGCCACATCTATCGTGATGCCCTGCTCGCGCTCTGCCATAAGTCCGTCGAGAAGCAGCGAGTAGTCGATCCCGCCGCCTGTGCTGCCGACCTTGCTGTCGAGCTCCAGTGCCTTTTCCTGGTCTGCGTAGATAAGTTTCGCATCATACAGGATATGCCCGATGAGCGTGGATTTGCCGTCGTCAACGCTGCCGCAGGTTATGAATTTCAATAATCCACGCGAAGAGCCTGCGCCCGCAGACCCGCTGACGCTTTCGCTATGAACAGGTGTACCGGCTTGCTGTCCGGGGCGATTATTCAGTTTATCAGAATGATTCATCAGAAATACCCCTCCCTCTTTCTGCGCTCCATACTTCCCGCAGCCTCGTTGTCGATAACGCGTGATGTGCGCTCGGATTCCACGCTTGCAAGCGTTTCCGCGATTATGTCGTCAAGCGTTGCCGCGGTGCTTTCGATACCGCCGGTGAGCGGGTAGCAGCCAAGCGTTCTGAAACGCACGGACTTCATCTGCGGCACTTCACCGTCTTTAAGCGGGAACCTGTCGTCGTCAACCATGATGATATTGCCGTCACGCTCAACTACCGGACGGACAGCGGCGAAATACAGCGGAACGATGTCGATGTTCTCGCGGCGTATGTACTGCCAGATGTCCTTTTCCGTCCAGTTTGAGATAGGAAAGACGCGTATGCTCTCACCCTTGTTGATCTTCGTGTTGTAGAGCTTCCACATCTCCGGGCGCTGGTTTTTCGGATCCCACGCGTGTGAAGCGCTGCGGAAAGAGAAGATCCTTTCCTTTGCGCGTGATTTCTCCTCGTCGCGCCTGCCGCCGCCGAATGCCGCTGTGAAGCCGTACTTGTCGAGCGCCTGTTTGAGCGCCTGCGTCTTCATTATGTCGGTGTAGGCCGCACCGTGGTCGAACGGGTTGATCCCGCGCTTCACGCCGTCCTCATTTATGTATTCGAGCATTTCTATACCGAGCTTTTCCGCGGTCTCATCGCGGAATTTTATCATTTCCCTGAACTTCCACGTCGTGTTGACGTGCAGGAACGGAAACGGCGGTTTTTCGGGGTAAAATGCTTTGAGAGCAAGGTGCAGCATCACCGAGCTGTCCTTGCCTATCGAGTACAGCATGACGGGCTTTTCGCACTCCGCCGCGACTTCGCGTATTATGTATATCGCCTCTGCTTCAAGCTCGTCAAGATGCGATAAACCGTGCATAACATCATCTCCTAATACTTGTTTGATTCTCTTGTGTCAACGGATATTTTAACGATACCGCCGTCCGGCTTCTCTATAAGCCAGTCGAGTATATCGCCGTGCTTTTCCGTGTGCATACGGCTGCCCATGCCTCCCATATCGGCACCGAGAAAGAACCGTATCGCGTAAACCGGACATTCCTTGATACAGCTCGTACAGCCCCAGCAGTCCCGCGGGTATTTTATATATGCGCGCTTTTCATCGTCAAGGGCTATGAGCGTTCCGGGGCATACGTCCCGGCATCTGCCGCAGCCGACGCATTTCAGTCTGTCTATCTCAATGCTCACGGTGCGCTCACTCTCCTTAATATTATCTCGGTGTCGCCGTTCACGGTTCTGGAATTTACAAATACGTTCCAGTGCTCGTCGTCGCGCTCCGGATAGTCGGTATTCTCCGCGAAGCAGTGCCAACGGGTCTCATGCCGCGCTTTCAGATGCGCTATAACTGTCCTGCACACCGTAAGCCTTTCGCGCAGCTCGTAAATGTACATAAGTTCCTGCGCATCACCGGCACGCAGGCTGTCGGAAAGCTCCTGCAGCTGCACGATGCGTCTGTCCGCTTCGTCAAGGCTTTTCCCGGAGAAACGGTAGTTCGTCTTTATCCCGCCCGCATAGCTGTCCATTACGGTCTGCATAGCTTCTTCGAGCTGTTCTGTCGAATAAGGGGGATCGCCAGCCGAAAGGAAGCGTTCTATTTCGCTTTCATGCTGTGATATTTCATCGCCGGAAACGGTTCCGGACGTTCCGTTTTCAAGATACCGCAGCATCGAATGTGCGGCTATCCCGCCTTCCGCAAGTGCGCCGGTAACGTATTTCTGCGGAGCTCCGCCCGCAACATCTCCCGCCGCATACAGACCCTTTATCGTGGTCGCACGGTCTGCGTCTATCCAGAATCCGCTTGCTGTATGACCTCCGACGATGTACGGTTCGGTGCCTTCGATCTCAACGTTATGTTCCGACGGAAGCGCACCGCTCTCCAGCCATTTCAGCGTCTGCGACGGTGCCATATTCAGATACGCTTTCAGAAGCGACTGCTCCTGTTCGTGCGTTATGCCTTTTGTCTGCAGGTAACACGGTCCGCGTCCCGCGATATTCTCCGCGACGGTCCCGTAAACACGCTCCGAGGTGGTAAGTCCGTATTTCTGCTCATATACCTCGCCGTGAGCGTTCACCTGTTTCGCTCCGACACCCTGCGCAAGAGTTCCGGTGGGCGCTATCGTGTCCTTGCACCGAAGTGCGATAAAGCGCATCTCGAACGTGGTCATTTCCGCGCCGTGACGTATGCCCATAGCGTAGCCCGCGCCTGTGTTGAACGGGCAGTACCACATCTTGTGCCGCGAAAAGCCCGGATTGTTCGGCTTGTACAGTCCCGCGGCCCCGCCTGTTGCGACAAGCACCGCACCCGCTTCGATAACGTAGAAAACGCCGTTTTCTATGCCTATGCCGAAAGCTCCGTTCACGCGGTTGTCCGTTACGGAAATGTCGATTATGTTCACGCGGTTGAGCACGGTTATGTTCGGTAATTTACCCACCATTCCCGCAAGCAGCGGCTTTATATTCTCGCCGTTTATCTTGATATTGCGGTTTCCGCGGGTGACGTACTTTCCGTTCTCGTCTCTGAGGATAACGAGACCCTCTTTTTCAAGGCGCTCCGTCACAGCGTTCAGACGTTCCGACATAGTGAGCAGCAGGTCGTCACGCGCTATCCCCGCGGCGTCCTTTTTGCAGTAATCCGCGTAATCCTGCGGTGTCCGTCCCTCGGTGATGTAAGCGTTGAGCGCGTTTACTCCCGCGGCAAGACAGCCGCTTCTTCTGATGTGCGCTTTCTCGCATATAAGTATTTTCTTATCCGAGTTCTCGGCGGCTGTGACAGCAGCATAGCATCCCGCAGTACCGCCGCCGATGATAAGTATATCTGTCTTGATTATTTCGGTCTTCATTCTGCATTTACCGCATTCAGTATCACTTCTCTGAACTTGTCATGTCCCACGCGGTCGAGCGTGAAGCGGAACCGCTCGCTCGGATTGGCGTTCTGCGCGAAAAACTCAATTGCCGCATCGCATACACGCATCAGCGTGTCGTGATCCTCAATGAACGGAACTATCGGTTCGCCCTTTGCAATGCTGTTTCCGAAAAGTCCGCCGAATGACACGATATATCCGCTTTTCTGCTCCCATGCGTCTGTCGGGCAGGATTTAACGCAGCGTCCGCAGAAGTTGCATTTGCCGGTATCGACTGTGATCTTCCCGTCCTGCACGGTAATCGCGTTCACACGACAGACTTTTTCACAGACACCGCAGTGTATGCAGTCCTGTTCCTTCCACTGTACCTTTATGCCGCCCTTGATACCGAGGTCGTTTTCCTCCGCTTTGAGGCAGTTGTTCTGGCAGCCGGTGATGCCGAACTTGAACTTGTGCGGAAGCTCGCGTCCGAAATAACGTTCGTCAAGCTCCTGTGCAAGCGCGTATGTGTCGATGCAGCCGCTCGGGCATATCGCACTGCCCTGACAGGCTGTTATCGTGCGGACGCGCGGACCGCAGACTCCGGGCTCCACGCCGCCCTCGCCGAGCGCGTTCTTCACTTCGTCGATCTGTTCGAGCTTGATGAACGGTATCTCGATGCTCTGGCGCGAAGTGAGGTGAACGTGTCCGTCGCCGTATTTCCCGGCGACCTCCGCTATTTTCGCAAGCTGTTCGGCTGTGACGTTACCGCCGACAACGCGCAGGCGCAGCGAAAAGTTGTTTTTCTGCTTCTGGCGCATGAAACCGCCTTTTTTGAGAGTTGAGTAATCGACTGCCATAATATTATCCCTTTCTGTAATTTGCTGTTATTTCCGCTGTTTTTGCTATATCCTCATCAGTGTGCGCATAAGAAACGAACATCGCTTCAAACTGTGACGGTGCGGCGTAAATGCCGTTTTCGAGCAGGTAATTGAAAAAATGCGCATACTGCGCTCTGTCGGCCGTGACCGCGCTTTCGTAATCCGTAACGGGCGTGTCGGTGAAGAACACCGTCATCAGCGAACCGCAGCGGTTCACGTTAAGCCCCGCGCTTTTCGCTGCGTCTTCAAGCACCGCCGTCTTCCGGTCAAGCTCGCTGTAAAGACCGGGAGTCTGCTCTATCTGTGTTATCTGCGCTATCCCCGCCGCTGTCGCTATCGGATTGCCGGAGAGCGTTCCTGCCTGATATACCGCGCCGAGAGGAGCTACCTGCTCCATTATCCCGCGTTTTCCGCCGTAAGCCGCAAGCGGCATTCCGCCGCCGACGATCTTTCCGAGCACGGTCATATCGGGCGTTATGCCGTAAAATTCCTGCGCTCCGCCCGCAGACAGGCGGAATCCCGTTATAACTTCGTCAAATATCAGCAGAGCGCCGTATTCCGATGTGATGTCACGAAGCGTCTGCAAAAAGCCGTCCTTCGGCGGCACAACACCCATATTGGCGGCACAGGGCTCGACTATCACCGCGGCAATATCCTCACCGTATCTCTCAAACAAAGCCCGTACAGAACCGATGTCGTTGTACCGCGCAAGAAGTGTGCTGTCCGTGAAACCGGCGGGAACTCCCGCACTGTCGGGTACGGAGCCTGTGAGCAGTCCCGAACCGCCCTTGACGAGAAGTCCGTCCGAATGTCCGTGATAGCAGCCGGCGAACTTTACTATCCTGCTGCGTTTTGTGTATCCGCGGGCAGCACGGACTGCGCTCATGACCGCTTCGGTGCCGGAATTCACAAGCCGCAGCAGCTCCATTGACGGGAAGTGCGACTGTATCTTCTCCGCGAGGATCACCTCGCCCTCGTGACACGCCCCGTATGTGAGCCCGTTGTCACACGCGCGTCTGACCGCGTCTGTCACGGCGGGATGAGCGTGACCGAGAATGTCCGGTCCCCACGAACATACATAGTCGATGAACTCGTTACCGTCCGCGTCGGTTATCCTGTCGCCGCGTGAGGAAGCGATGAACAGCGGCTCTCTGCCGACGCTCCCGAAAGCGCGGACAGGGCTGTTCACGCCGCCCGGCATCAGGTTTTTTGCTTTTTCAAACAATTCTGTTGATCTTGCTGTATTCATTCCTTTATCCATTCCGCAGCATCGAGCGCGTGATATGTTATGATGATATCCGCACCTGCGCGCTTTATTGCAATAAGGTTTTCGAGCACTATCCGCTTTTCGTCTATCCAGCCGTTCGCTGCGGCTGCTTTTACCATGCTGTATTCGCCGCTCACGTTGTACGCCGCTATCGGAAGACCGAAACGGTCACGGGCAGCACGGACAATGTCGAGATACGCGAGCGCGGGCTTTACCATTACCATATCCGCGCCCTCGTCGATGTCGTCCGCGATCTCTCGGAGCGCCTCGCGTCCGTTGGTGACGCTCATCTGATATGTGCGCCTGTCGCCGAACGCGGGAGCGGACTGTGCCGCGTCACGGAACGGCGAATAGTAGCCGGACGCGAATTTCGCGCTGTATGAAAGTATCGGTGTATTTATGTGACCAGCGCTGTCGAGTGCCGAACGTATCGCGGCAACCCGCCCGTCCATCATGTCGGACGGTGCGATTATATCCGCACCTGCGTCCGCAAGACTTACCGCCATTTTCGCGAGCAGCGGGAGCGTATCGTCGTTCAGTATCTCACCGCGGCAGACAACTCCGCAATGCCCGTGTGAGGTGTACTCGCAGAGACAAACGTCCGCAATGACAAGCAGGTGCGGGTACTTCTCCTTGATATGACGCACCGCACGCTGCGTGATGCCGTTTTCGCTGTATGCTTCAGACGCGAGCTCGTCCTTGCGTTCCGGTATCCCGAATATCAGCAGTCCCGCGATGCCGCTTGCCGAGATGCGGTCAAGCTCCTCGTCAAGCCTGTCAGGTGACCATTGGTAAATGCCCGGCATTGAATCAACGGGAGCTTTGATGTTTTCGCCCTCCTTGACAAACACGGGGTATATCAGGTCTTTCACGGAAAGCCGCGTTTCCTGCACAAGCGAGCGTATCTCCTCACTTGCGCGAAGTCTTCTGAATCTTCTCATTTTCTGTCCTCTTTTATAGCATCGGCAACACCCGCCGCAGTGTGCGGGAATGCCGTTATTATCGTATTTGATGTGTGCTGTCCGGCAGTTTCCGCTGTCTGTGCGCCTATGCAGACTATCTTCGTATCTGCGGAAACCGTGCTGCCGCTTTCAAAAAAACTCTGCACGCCCGACGAGCTTCCGAAAACTATGTAGTCGCTGTCCGTTGTGATCGGCGGCAATCCGCGGCTCACGGTGTCGTATATCTTTACATCATCGAAAGCTGCCCCGCGCTCGTCAAGCGTTTTGTTCAGCCCGTCCGAACCGCGCTCCGCACGCAGTATCAGCACCCGTCCCGTCACGCTGCCGGCTATTGCCTCTCCGAGATCACGGACGGTGTATTTTTCGGGAACAATGTCTGCGTATATTCCCGCCGCCGCGAGAGTTCCGGCAGTACCGCTTCCTACCGCTGCTATTTTCATACCCGCAAATTTCCGCAGGTCAATGCGTTTTTCGCGGCAGTGCTCAATGAAGATCTCCGCGCCGTAAGAGCTTGTGAAAGCTATGCAGCCATAGCCGTCAAGCGGGGGTATATCACGCTTTTTACCGATCGTAATATTGCTGTATCTGCGGATATCCGCGCCCTCGCTTTCAAGCAGGGAGCCGGCTTTTCCGGTGAATTTCCGTGTTCCGGTGACGGTGACGGAAACGCCTGCAAGAGGAAGTTTTTTCGCCGTTCCCGCATAATCGAGAGCTGCCGTATCTCCGACAACTATCACCGCCGGAGCAGTAATTCCCGCTTTTTCTGCACGCTCCGCAATATCTGCGAGAGTTCCCCGGACGGTTCGCTGTCTTGCCGTACAGCCCTCCGAGATAACAGCGGCCGGCGTGATGCAGGGTTTCCCGGCGTTTATAAGACTGTCCGCGATATTGCCGAGGCTGTTCAGCCCCATAAGAAAAACGAGTGTTCCGCCGAGCAGTGCATACTGCGAAAAATCCTGTGTTCCGTCCGCCGTATGTGCCGTGATGACATGGAACGAACGGCTTGTCTTCCGGTGCGTCACGGGTATTCCCGCAAGCTCCGGAACAGCTATCGGCGATGATATGCCGGGAATAACTTCATAAGCGATACCGTGCTTCCGAAGCTCGGATGTCTCCTCGCCGCCGCGTCCGAACACGAACGGATCACCGCCTTTCAGCCGCGCGACCGTATGTCCGTCAAGCGCCTTCCGCACAAGTACCGCGTTTATCTCGTCCTGCGCCGCGCTGTGCTTTCCCGCGCGTTTTCCGACGCATATAAGTTCCGCATTTTCCGGCGCATATTCAAGCAGGTTTTCGTCGATGAGCGCGTCATACACTATCACATCGCACTTTTGCAGCGCGTTCAGACCGCGCAGGGTTATCAGATCATACACCCCGCAGCCTGCGCCGATGATATACACAAAGCCCGTCACAGCGCGCTCACCAGCCTTTCTGCCTTTATATCCACTTTTCAAAAAATGTTGAGTTTTTCAACCAATAATCTCTTGAGTGAGCTCCAGTCACCATGTGTTCTGCAAGTTTGAACCTGTTCTCAACACTATCGCTGTTATAATGCCATTTTTTCTGATCTCTTGTAAAAGTTAGCTTTATCTCTTTTTCAATATCTGTTTTCCAACATATTTCTGCAATAGCTCCCGCCGGTGACGAGCACCCTGCGTTCAGCAGTTCAAGCACCTTTCGCTCTGTCTCAAAGCACATGAATGTATCACGATCACTTATTGCGGACAAAGTTTTTGCAAGCTCACCGTCGCGCGACTGAATTGCGATTATTCCCTGACAAGGCGCGGGAACGAGAGTGTTGAAATCAATTCTTGTAAAGTCAAATCTTTCGTCTGAGAACGCGCCAAGCCGCTCAAGTCCAGCCGCCGCAAGCACGATAGCATCGTACTGTCCGTCGGCTAACTTGTTGAGCCGAGTATCGACATTCCCGCGAATGTCGGTGATTATCGGGTCAAGGAACAACTTACCGACACCGACCTCACGGCGTGTACTGCTTGTTCCGATGACCGGCTTTTCGGGGAGCTTCGCACCCCTGTTCGTGACAAGCATATCGTGTGCGTCCGCACGGGGAAGAACAGCACAGATGCACGTTCCCGCTGCGGGTTCAACCGGCAGGTCTTTTGCGCTGTGAACGGCAATGTCGATCTCGCCGTCAAGCATAGCTTTCTCGATCTCATCAATGAAAACGCCTTTCCCGCCGATCTTTCCGAGCGGCTTGTCGAGTACGATATCGCCCTTTGTCGTTATATGGACAAGCTCCGTTTCGATGTCCGGGAATGCCGCCTTGATTGCAGCGGCTGCCATTTCCGACTGTATCAGAGCGAGCTTGCTTTTACGCGTTCCTATCCTTATTTTCATGCGCGGTCTTTATCCTTTCAAGCAGATCGTTGATATCGCTGTCGTCCGGCAGGACATCATCGAGCAGACACAGGTCTATAATTGCATCGGCAGCTTCGGCACGCTGTTTTTCCGTGACGAACATCTCTTTTATCCGGGGTCTGTATCCTGCGAGTATCTCTCCTATGCCGAGCGTAAAGCTGTCGAGTTCATCTTCAACTTTTTCACGCACGAACTTTGCGAACGCGGGAGCTGTCCCGCCTGTGCTTATGCCGATAGTAACATTTCCCTCCCTGACCAGAGCAGGGAAGTAGAACCCGCAGTTTTCCGGGTCATCAACTGTGTTTACAAGTATGTTCCGCCGCGTGCAGAGTTCGTATATATGCGAATTGAGCGCTCTGTCGTCTGTTGCGGCGATGACCGCGAACGCACCGTCAGCATCGCTGTCCGTAAATCCGCGGCGGATAAGCGTCACACCGTCAAGCCGTTCAAGTTCAGCGCATATTTCGGGAGCTGTCACCGTTATGTCCGCGCCGTACTGCAGCAGCTTCTGCGCCTTTCGCAGAGCGACATTCCCGCCGCCGGCTATCAGTATCTTCTTATCTGCTATATCAATGAAAAAAGGGAAAAATGCCATTTTATCACTCCATGCCGGCAAAAACATTCAGTACCGCCGCAAACTGTGAGCTGTCAAGTCCGTCGCGCAGTCTGTAGATCATCTTGTCAAATGTGAGCGCGGACACGGCTTTTCCCGCTGTTTCCATTTTCGGCAAAAACGCGTGGAACGCCAGCTTTTTCAGCAGCCCGTCAAGCTCCTCGCTTATTATCGTTTCCGCCTGTTCCGCCGCCGAGAGCCGCAGTTCGTTGCCACGCTTCGCAAGCTCCGCAAGGTCGTCTATCCCGATAAGCCTGATACCGGCGATCTCCGTTACGGTGCGTTCTATGTCCGGCGGCACCGCGAGGTCTATCAGCAGACGCGGCTTTCCGGTTTTAAGCGCCGCTTTCAGTCTGTCCGCAGTCACGGTGAAATGCGGGCTCGCGGTGGCACTTATTATGCAGTCCGCGTCGTTCATCAGTTCATAACGGCTGTCATACGGAACGGTCCGAACACCTTCATACTGCATCGTCCCTGCCTTGTGGGCGCGTGCAGTCTGTGTTATATGCACGTTTGCATGGGGGAGAAGATTACGCAGTGTCGAGCCGCCTATCTGTCCGGATGCGCCTATCATCAGCACATTCACATCTGCTCCGAGCTTCGCTGCTTCATTCGCGGCGATAGTCGCTGCGGACGCGGGAGTTTTCGACAGCGCGGTCTCGGTCTTTACGCGCTTTGCGGCGGTAATTGCCGCCTGAAACACAGTGTTCAGCTCAAAATCCGTACTGCCGCTGTCCGCTGCCTCGCCGAACGCCTCCCTCACCTGCCGCAGTATCTCGTCCTCGCCGATTATCATTGAGTCGATGCCGCTTGCGACACGGAACAGATGACGCATAGCGCCCTCGTTTTCGTATGCCAGCAGATATTCGGATATACCGCTGCCGGCTTTTTCGGCAAGCAGTTTTGTGACCGTTTCCGTGTCGGCTTCCGTAAAATATATCTCCGTGCGCCCGCAGGTGCAGATTATCACCGATGCGCCGAGTTTTCCGCGCAGTGCGGCGCGTTCGTCCGGACCGAACGACAGCTTTCCGCGCACAGGAACACCGGCGTTCCTGTAGTTAATGCCGATCGCTTTCATTTAGATCATTCCAATTCCTTTTCCAGACAGCCGCCCGGCGCACACCGCAATTACCGACCGTTCAGATGACCACGGTCTCTTCGCGCAGCGCGTTGTTTTTAAGCAGCTTCACATCGTCGCCGTGCGTGACGAAAATGCGGTAGATGAACACATCGACCTTTTCGCCGATCTCAACGGCAGGTTCGTCAAGCCCGCGGCGTGCGCTGAATGTGCTGTTGTTGCAGTTCACGGTCACTTCTATGCTGTTTCCGCGGAACTGCGCGTCCCTGACAACGCCCTCCACCGCCGAGCTCTTATACTTCTGAAACTCGTTCTTCTTCGTTATCTTTACAAATTCCGGACGGACTATCGCCTTGTCGTACTCGCCGATATCATCGAACGACCTGAAAGACATATAGTCGGAGAGCTCCGAGGTAACACCGAAAAATGAAGACGTGAATGCGGTAGTCGGGTGGCGGTAAATGTCGATAGGCGTTCCCGTCTGATCTACCCGCCCTTTGTTTGTGACTATTATCTCGTCGGAGACTTCTATCGCTTCGTCCTGGTCGTGGGTAACGAAAATTCCCGTTACTCCGAGCTGGTGTATCATATCCTTGAGCCACTTGCGGAGCTCCTGACGCACCTTCGCGTCTATCGCGGCAAAAGGCTCGTCAAGAAGCAAAACCTGCGGGTTGGGCGCAAGTGCGCGCGCAAATGCCACACGCTGACGCTGACCGCCGGAAAGCTGCGACGGATAGCGTTTCCCGAAGCCCTCAAGTCCGATCAGCTTTATAAGCCCGTTCACACGTTCATTTATTTCCGCCTTGTTCATTCTGCGGACTTTCAGTCCGAACGCGATATTGTCAAACACGGTCATATAGCGGAACAGCGCATAGCTCTGGAACACAAAGCCTATTCCGCGCTCGCTTGCCGGAATGCCGTTCACGACCCTTCCGTCTATCTCGATCTCACCGCTGTCGGGCTTTTCGAGACCGGCTATCATTCGCAGTATCGTGGTCTTGCCGCTTCCGGACGGGCCGAGAAGTGCCACGAGCTTTCCTTTTTCTATACCGAAATTAACATTGTCCGAAGCTTTGAAGCTGCCGTAGGACTTGTTGATGTCCCTGAGTTCGATATACATTACTTTTCTCCTTTTTGTCAAGCGTAAAAGTAAATGCAGCACTCCGTTCAGCGATCCGGAAACCGACCGTACCCGTACCGCATTCCGTTGACAATATTACGGCAGCCATGCTACAAGACTACCACATTTTCTCCATATTGTCAATAGTTTTCGCGGTGCAGACACTGTTCTGCGGGCATTGCATTTCCGGTCAGGGTGCCGCATCTGATCTTACGACTGACTGTTTTCTCCTTTTTTCCGTTTGCCGACATATTCAACGATACTGCGCACTATGAGTATCAATATCGCAAGAACCACAAGTATCGACGACACCGCGAACGCGGGCATGAACTTGTTGTCTCCGAAAAGTATCTCCACCTGTAACGGAAGCGTCACGGTCTTTCCGCGGAGATGTCCGGAAAGCACCGATACCGCGCCGAACTCGCCCATTGCACGCGCCGCGCACAGCACTATGCCGTACATCAGCGCCCACTTTATATGCGGAAGAGTGATCCTGCGGAAGATCGTAAAGCCTTTTGCGCCCATGAGTGCGGCTGCTTCTTCCTCGTCCGTTCCCTGCGCGTCCAGAACGGGCAGTATCTCGCGTGAGATGAACGGAAAGGTTACGAACACCGTAGCGAGGATTATTCCCGGAACGGCATATACCACCATAAAGTCGATGCTCTCAAGGAAAGGATATATTACACTCTGCCTGCCGAATGTGAGTACGAATATAAGTCCCGCGATTATCGGGGAAACGGTCACAGGCAGGTCTATGAGCGTTACGAGGACTTTCTTTCCGTGAAAGCGGAATTTCGATATCGCCCATGCCGCGAACAGTCCGAATACCGTATTGATAACGACAGCGATCACCGTTGCTTCAAGCGTGAGAAGGAGCGCACTTACGGTATCGGGATCGGAAATGGCTTCAAGATACGGAGCGAGTCCCTTGCGGAACGCTTCATATATTACCGTTATAAGCGGCATCACGAGCATTACGAAAAGGAACAGGACACTGACGGTTATAAGTATGATCTTAACTGCTTTTGAGCCGGCCGTTTTCGCGTGGATCTCCGTGCTTCCCTCACGGGATATGACCGGCGCTGTTTTCTCCGCGTTTTCCGCTGCCATATCAGTGCCCCCCTTTCAGTATCTTCGAGTTTCCGATCTGTATCAGATTCACGAGAAACAGTATCAGAAATGCCGCCGCGAGCATAACAAGGGCTATCGCCGTGGCGCTCGGATAGTCATACTCCTGAAGCTCCGACATTATGATAAGCGGAGTTATCTCCGTTTCGTAAGGCTGATTTCCCGCAATGAAAACTACGCTTCCGTATTCACCGAGGCAGCGTCCGAACGCAAGTCCGAATCCTGTAAAAACAGCCGGACGAAGCTCCGGAAGAATGACCTTCCGGAATATGCGGGTACGGCTCGCTCCGAGTATTCCCGCGGCTTCTTCATACAGCGGGTCTATCTTTTCGAGAACGGGCTGCACTGTACGGACAACGAACGGTATGCCTATAAAGATCAGAGCTATCGTTATGCCGACGCGGGTATATGCGATCTTTATTCCCATATCCGCAAAAAGCCCGCCTATCCAGCCCGTATCCGCGTACAGCGAGGTGAGGGATATACCGGCTACCGCCGTGGGGAGAGCGAACGGGAGCTCTATCATTCCGTCAAGTATCCGCTTCCCCGGGAAGTCATAGCGCACCAGCACCCACGCGAGTATAACGCCCATCACCGCGTTTATCACCGACGCGATGAATGATGTAAGAAGGCTGACCTCAAAGCTCGCGACAACACGGGGTCGGGTTATGACTTTTATAATGTCGGAAAGATCCATTTTCGCTGTGAATACCACAAGAGAGGCAAGCGGTATAAGCACCATTATGCTTAACAGCGCAAGTGTGATTCCCATTGAGATCCCGAAGCCGGGTATGAGACGTTTGTTTGTTTTCATAATAATTATCCTTGTCTGCAAGTTATCCCCGCCATAGTGACGGGGATAAATCTTACGGAGAAAAGAAATACAGCTGCTAAGGTCAATCCTGCTCGTAGATCTGATCGAAGAGCCCGCCGTCCGCGAAGTGCTTTGCGAATGCTTCGTCCCAGCCGCCGAAATCGTTGATCGTCACGAGGTTTATGTTAAGGTCGAATGTATCCTTGAATTCCGCGAGGACTTTTTCATTGGAAGGACGGTAGAAGTTTTCGCCGGCTATCCTCTGTGCTTCCTCGGAGTAGAGATAGTTCAGATATTCCGTTGCTACCTCGCGTGTGCCGTTCTTGTCAACTATCTTGTCAACGATAGCGACGGAGGGCTGTGCAAGAATACTGATGCTCGGAGTAACGATCTCATAATCGTCAGGGTATTCCTTCAGAGAAAGGAACGCTTCGTTCTCCCACGCGAGCAGCACATCGCCCTGCTTGTTCTCAACGAAGGAGTTTGTCGCTCCGCGGGCTCCGGAATCGAGCACAAGAACATTTGCATAGAGCTTCTTTATGTAGTCGATGATCTTTGTTTCGTCGTTGTTGTATTCCTTCTGAGCCCATGCCCACGCGGAAAGGTGGTTCCAGCGTGCGCCGCCCGAGGTCTTGGGGTTCGGTGTGATAATGCCGACATCGTCTCTTGCGAGATCGCCCCAGTCGAGTATGTTCTTCGGGTTGCCCTTTCTTACAAGGAACACGATAGTGGAAGTGTAGGGCGAGCTGTCAAGCGGAAATTCGCTTACCCAGCCGGGTTCGATAAGCCCCGCGTCCTGAACTGCCTTGACATCGTATTCGAGCGCGAGAGTCACGACATCGGCGGGATTGCCGTTTGCAACTTCAAGCGCCTGCTTGCCCGAGCCGCCGTGAGACTGCGTTATCTCAACGGTCGAATCGTGCTCCGACTCCCAGTGCTTTTTGAAAGCCTCGTTGTATGCAGCGTAAAGCTCGCGGGTCGGGTCGTAGGAAACGTTGATTATCGAATAGTGTTTTCCGGTCTCGGGAGCTGATGTTCCCGGTGCCGTTTCATTTGTTGCCGAAGCGTTTGCGCATGATGTTGCTGCGAATAATGTTGTTATAAGTGCGAGTGAAGCCGCTGTTGTTTTAAATATTGTACCTTTCATTTTTGAATACCTCATTTCGTTATTTCTGATGTTGTTGGATCGATGAACGCAATGAGAACTCAACAGCGTGCTATACCTCCGGATTTGCCTGAAAGTATTTTCATAGATGTCTCTTCCTTTTACCTACTTTTCATATCTCTTTGATATGTTTTATTTCATGAGCCAATATTATCACTTTCTGCGCCTGTTGTCAATAGCCCCGTTCAAATTTTGTAGTTTGTCACATTGTTTTTGCATATATTCTGAAACTTTTTGTTGAAAAGCCAACAATATCTATATGCTATCTCGGAATAATCGTCTGCCAAAAATGCGGTTCACCTCCGGACCTTATCCGCCGGCAAAAAGAAAAAGGCCACCGCGGAGCAGTAAGCTCCCCGGTGACCAATTGATCCTGTATTGCCTTTTTGTATTATCTGTCCGGTGCGGAAGCGGAAATGTCGGAAACGTCCACCCAGCTGAAAAGCTCCTTCAGCAGAACTCTGCCCTCTCCGGCTTTTGAGATCGTATATACCCGGCTTTTTCCCTTGAATCTTGCCGGTATCGCCACACCTGTCCCCGAGTAGCATCTTGCCGAACTGCGGATATAGACCCTGTCCCCTGCGGAAAAGGATCTTCCGGGCTTAGCCGGTGCCGCTGCCGGGTAGGAGATATACGGACACTCAAACCAGTATTCCCAGCCGAAATCTCCGAGCCCCGAAAGCACAACACCGTCGCCTCTCGCGCTCAGCGTACATTCGATAACATTGCCGTTTCCGGCGTAGATTCCGACGTGCGGACTGCTTCCGCAGTAAAGGATAACACCCGGTCGCTCCGGGAGCGTGTCGATACTGCCCTTTACCCTTGCCTGCGAGAACATCATACCCGCGTTCACGTCCGGAAAACCCGCCGCGCCGTATTTTGGGGAACCCGTGCCTCCGTCCGGTCTGCCGCTCCAGTAGTATGACTTTATCAGCCCCACACAGTCGCAGCCGTAATATCCGCTTTCTGCAAGCTCTTCAAGCTGTCTGTAACGTGTGTCCGTGTAGCCTGTCCCCGTCTTTGTACCGTATATCCGGCGGAGCTGCGCGATATATGCCGGAGTTATCCGGCGCATTATACCGCCCCACATATAAGCTGTATCGAGCGCAAGCGCCTTCTCCGCGTGCTTCACAAGTCCCTCAGCAGTGTAGATCCCCATTGCCGCTGTCCTCCTTTCCGCCTTCCTGTCCGCCGAGCATATCTCCGAGCGTTTCAAGCGCCGTGTCCACCCACGCGGAAAACACCCGGAACGGAAGTACAGCCGCTATCAGCGGGAACTTCCCGCAGAACATATCATACACCGCACGGAGCTTTATCTGCCCTGTTTTTCCGCCGAGCAGCTTCTCGGCATACGCCACGGCGAATTTGAGCCATTCCGCGATACGCCCGCGCTCGTTTACCGCGAGATATACCGCAGAAGCGAGAGCGGCAGCCGCTCCCGCAATGATCGGAATTAATTCGTTTATCTGCATTTCACCCTCCGAAAATGCGCGAAAAAAGCACTGTGCCGATACCGCCTGCGAAAGCGCCGATAACCGCCGCTGCCGCGGATTCCCATCGTCTGGCGGGACGGCTCTCGATATCGGTGACCTTCCTGTCGATACGGTTCATATCCGAACGCATCTGTTTCAGCTCGACGACCACTTCTCTTATAGAAGCAACTATGTCGTCTATCCTGTCAACGCGTCCGCTCAGATTCTCAAGACTGTTTTCGGCAGCCGTTATCCGTTCGCGCAGTTTAACATCGTTCTCGTCCATTACATTTCTTCTTCCTCTTCGTCCGAAACGGGGAAAGCGAACCAGAATCCTGTTGTGCTGTACATCATCGCAAGTCTGAATATCTCGCCGTCAAAGCTCACAAGCTGATTATGTTGAGAAGACGATTCTGTGCCGAACGCGATATACAGGCTCGGGAAGAGCTTACCGTTGATGACATCGGGGTATTTCGTGATGCAGTATTTTCTTCCGTTTGTGTAAACCGGGAACCTCAGCTCCGCACGGCTTTCAAGTGTCGGTGAACCAACATACGCCACTGAATCACCGGAGTCGTGAAACAGAATCCCGACATTGTCCTCGTTCAGAGCATATATAAAACATGTGTATGACTGTCCAAGGTCAAGGAATGTAACGGTCTCGTCAGTGCTTTTGTGACATCTTATAGTCCGCCCGCTGGCGAACCCATAACTTCCAATAAAGTCAATGATTGTATTGCCGTTGAAAAAGCTCTCCATACGGCATGTCGTGCTTCCCGTATAAAGAAAGCGTATGCCCATTGTATGCTGCGTGTCGCAGTAAACGGTATATCCGTCCCTGTACCAGCCTGTAAGTGTTTCGATCGCGGACATAAGCAGCTCGATGCAGTCTGCCGCAGTCCCCGAAGGAATGACTATGCTCTGTTCATTCAGTGTGTGTGCCATTATAAAGCTGTACCTCCCGCTCTTGCGTAATTCACTGCCGGCATCGCGGCAAAGCATATACCGTTTACGAATACCGGCTCCTTCTGTTTTGCCGCGCCCGTTATTGCCGAGCCCGTGCGGTCATGCGCCGTGAAACCTTCGAGAAGCGACTCCGGAGTCACGGTGTCCCCGGTAAGGTCAAGTCTTACCGTATTTCCTGTCACGACCTTGTTTACATTAAGTTCATTCATCTGTCCGACCTCCCACGGTGAGAGTTATACCGCCCGCATCATTCGGCTGCTCGGTCAGCGGTACAGCCTCCACCGTCACATTGTCCGTCATACGATAGTTCTTTGTCCGCAGTATCACCGGCCTGCCGAGCTGCGGGACCACGGTATATTCTCCCGTGTATTCCGGCATTATGCCGATCTGCGCGTTTATTCTTCCCTCACCGCCGACAAGTACGTTTATTCTGTCCATACCATCCCTACCTTATCTCAAAGCGTGCTTCTTCCGGTACGCCGGCAAGCGTATCGCAGTCCCTGCTGCCCCTCGCCGTAAGAGTATAAAAATACCCGCCGAACGGTATGTCCGTGTCCTCCGGCATAAGGCTGAAAATCAGCGTGCCGTCGGGGAACTGGTCAAAGCCTGTGAGCGTCTTTGATATTGCACTTTCCTCTCCCCTCACCGGAAAGACATCGAGGGTGATGCGTGTCGAGTCCGGAAATATAACGGTGTCACCCGTGTCCCTGTCCGTGAACACAAACGGTATATCCGCCCTGTCCCCCCTCGGCACGGTTATGTTGCAGCCGTCTGTTATATACATTCTGACCTCCTCCTATTTTATCAGCACTTCAATGTGCGTTTCATCAAGCCTTTTCAGCATCTTCACGCCGGTATTGCGGAATGTGACATGACCGATGCCGTTTCTTGCGGAAACGAACCCGCCTGCTCTGCAGCTCCCGTCATCGACGACAACGAGCCTGCCGACAAGTCCCACCGGCGACCACTCTTTTCGCTGCGAACGCGGAACGTATTCCCTGCCGCTGTCGAAATCATCGGAAAGCACCTGCTCACCGTCTTCGTCAAGCTGTACAGTGCCGAAGATATCCTTTTTGTATCTTCCCTGCCAGTACAGTTCAAAGTCGTTGCCCGTCACCGACGGATTGGCGGAAACAATGCCGTCGATATCGTCACCGTCCGCAAGCCGTATAAGATCACCGTCAAGGGACACGAGCCTTCCGCGCCTGTCCTCATCTTCGGGATTGCCGTCCGCCCACTCGAAGTATTCCGCATAGTCGGCACCGTTTGTCATATATGCCGTCGCATACATATATCCGTTCGACGATATAACCGCCGAAACGTTATTGCTGCCGACATAGAACACATAGCCGGGCTTCTGCGAAGTATCGACTCCGTACCCGCATACGAGAGAGTAGGACGAGTTTATCAGGTGATCGTTGCCCGCGACAACATTGTTGTTCCCCACGACGGTGTTTCCGTAGCCGACGACCGCGTTGTACGCTCCGCCTACCGTGTTGTGGGAGCCGGCGATCATGTGTCCCGCGCCGGAAAACTCATTGTAGTTTCCGTGTACTATGCTGTAATTATCGTTTGTGCCGGAGTTGTTTGCTCCGCCAACATTTGTGTAGCCGCAGTTTTCAAGCGTGTTAAGCTCGCCCTCAAGATGATTGCACCCGCCGCCTGTGCCGATGATCCTGTTCGCCCAACCGGATCCGGTGTAGGTATTGAAATTCTCGTTCCTGTTGCCGAGGTCTTCTCCGACGCCCGGCCTTATCGCGTCTATGCGCTTCGTGGTCTGCGTTCGTACCTCCGACGCTGCGCCCGGTGACGAGCCGGGAGCAATAGACCCGCAGCACTCCGCTGCCGTGCAGATCACATCGTGGTAATTGCGGTAGCGCCATTCATAAGACGTGACAACGCCGATAATGCCGCTTCGCTGATCCACGTCCCCACCGGTGAACATAAGCGCGTCGCCCGGGTCAATAGCCGGGTCTCCCATAATCCTCGCCCGGACTCCGCGCTGCATGAATGTCTTGATATAGTCGAGCCAGTCCTCGTTCGCGTTTTCGCATACCGCGGCTGTCTTACCGGCGAGCAGCGGGTTCTTTTCGAGCACATAAGCCGCCGGAGCCGCCTGCTCGTCCTGCGCCGTGAACGTCGAAACATAGCAGGCGATATCGTTCCCCGCGTAGGCCGTGAGATATTTGATATACGCTCTTGTGTCCGTCACATAAATGCTTTCGCGCTCCGCAGCGGTGACCGTCCTGCTTGTTATTATCGCTCCGCCCGAAGTACCGTATATCGCCGGTATGACCGAAAGCCGCGAATCCCTGCCTATGACCGCATACCCGCAGACGAGTGCCGCGCACCACATGACCACATCTCTGTATGTCTGCATCTGCCTGTCCGTGGCACTTACCCTCAGAGTGCTGTTCGGCATACCGGCAAGGCTGTTCAGCCCGACGGAGCACCCCACCGCGCAGTCAGTGCAGGCTGCCGCGATAAGCTGCGCGGGCGTTCCGACAGTATTCCTGAATGTGTCCGATATGTCGCGGTCGAGCTTCACACCCGCGTCGTAAGCCACGATACCGAGAATGTTCTTCCTTCTCACCGAAAGTATCGGGTCAACGTAAAACGTGCCGAGCGGCACCTGCTGCTCCGTGTTGCCTGCGGTCTTAAGATAATAGCTTACCGTGACCGACGCGTCCGTAAGGTCGATGCCGAGAGCATTGTCTGTGAAGAAAGAAAGTTTGAGACAGGCTATGTTGAATGTCCCCACGCGGTATTTTTCGCCGCAGAGCTCCTTTGATACCGAGAGCGAATCCTTGACGAGAACACTGTCCGTTATCTCGTAAACCGTTCCGTCTGCGAGTGTGAGTGTGCCGTATATCCTGTCCTCTCTCGTCTTTAAGGCGAGCGCGTCTATATAATCCTGTCCGACATTATACATATATCACTCACCTCAATACTCTGCGAGACGTGCGCTTATCTCCCACCAGCTCGAATTCTCGCTCATGTTCTGGTGCTGGTAGAAGTCGGACTTCACGCTCTCTGCGTACATATCGCAGTCAACATATCCGCCCGTCGCCGGGTCGAGCATACTGACGTGCAGCAGCACATCGGCAAGCTGTGTGTTCAGCGGCGACAGCGAGCTTCCCGGTATCCTCCACTTCACTTCGCACACCTTTACAGCGTGCCGCACCCTGTTCCTGTGTACGATCCCCGTCTCGTCGTATCTCCCGCTGTCCGAGCTCTCGATATCGCGTGTCGTGACGGAGTAATAAAACGGTGTCGGGAGCACCGTGCCGTTTACTTTAATAAAATACATATCATTCTCCCGTTATCCGTAAATGCCGTTGGTGATCCTGTTTCTGCGCATATTGAAGCGGTTCACGGCCTCACCTATCCTGTCCCCGTCAAGCTCCACTGTCGTGGTGATATTCACGGGTCTTGTATCGCCGTCGCTGCCGCTGCTTGCCGCGCCTATCACAGTCTCGCTCTTTTCGAGCTGCATGACCTCTGCCGTATGCGATGACACTGCCGGGAATATACTGTTCACGTTTAACCCGCTCGTCAGCGGCATCACCGCTCCGCCGCTTCTCCAATCCACAAAAGGAAATGATACCGACGGCGTACCCGATGATGTTTCCGCAGGCTGCACGGTGCTGTTATGGGCATTCTCACCGTTATATACCGTGTTCACACCGACATTCACAAGACCGTCAAACGCCTTTGTGACTTCCTCACCGGCTTTTACCGCATCGCTCCTGAATTTCTCCAGCGAGGTCTCTGCCTCCGCAAGTCCGCGGCTGAATTCCCCGGCATCGGCGGATATTTTGATATTAAGTTCTTCAACTGTCATTTTCAGATTCTCCTGTTTGCTCCGAAAGCCGCCTGTTGAGCCGGCCGGCTATCTTCATAAACTCGCTCTTGCCGCCGTCCGCCGGCATTTCCGCCTTTCGCCCGAACGCCGCTTCCGGTGTTTTCGGGAACCTCTGCGGAGCGTTGAACGCAGCAAGCACAAGCGCCCCGATGTTGAAAGCGAGGAGCTCGTTTTCGCGTATTTCACCGGCTCTTGCGTCACGTCCCGCCGCGATAAGCTCGTCAAGCTCTGCCGCGGTAAGCTCCCATAATCCGGAGATATCGCGCGTATAGCGCAGAGCCTCACGCCGGAGCACCGCGATCAGCTCCCGGGCGCTTCCGAAACCGCTCCGAAAAAACCGGATACCCTGAGCGCCTGAGCGATATGTTCGTTAAGCTGTGCGAGTGTTCCACCTGCGCTGATAAAATCGTCTATGACGGCATATGCTTCACTGCGTGCGAATTCCGGGCGCAGACCCTCGATCAGAGCGTAAACGAACTCGGCGACCGTGCGTATCTCGTCCATGTGCTCCGCTGCCCTGTAAACGGACATTCCGAGCCTTTCCTCCAGTCTTGCAGCCGAAAGCGCGGTAAGCCTGAGCAGATATGTTCTGTCTCCCGCGGTAAGCTCGGTATATGGCAGAGCCGCTGTGTTTTCTTTCATGGTGATACCTCCTGTTCACTGTTTCTTCTCCGCGCGGCAGATCCGCTTCCCCTCCCGCCTGCGGCAGGAGAGAAAACGGAAAATATGCGGTTCGCGGAAAAACGGTCTTATGACCCGCTGTTATCCCCGCTGTAAACGAGGGCGGTGTTGGGAATGGAGACAATGCTGAATTCCATGACCCCGTCCGCTTCCATACGCTTTATCTTTGTGGCGACCTGTCCCGACCATGTGAAGTATGTGCCGTCCGGGAACTGCACCTTCTGCGTGACGGAAGCTCCCGACAGCTCCACGGCTCTTGCCGCGGCGAAAGCGGCAGCGGTCTGCGCCGCCGTTACATTCGGGTTTTCTTCTGCGCTGTTGTAGTAAAAATCAAATGTGAGATCGTCGTATTTGTAAAGCCCGGCAATATAGCGGTGCGCGGTGTCAAGCAGGTTCGTCACCTCGCGCTTTTCGCGCGTTCCGCCAAGCTCGGGCGTGGACTTAAGTCCGTAAAGGTTCTGCCCGTTTAAGAAATAGGCAGTTCCCGAAGAAAGCAATTCCATACTTCTCCTCCTCAATAATAGTCGTCAAGCTGTGATGAGACTTTTTAAGCTATGTTAACGCCGCGGGGCGTTCCCCGCCGCGAGCCGGCTGCGTAAGCCGGTGCCGTCTGCACAATGCAGGATGCATTGGCAGTGGTCACCAAAAGCGCACACGATGTGCGCATAAAAAGTGACCACAGAAAGACAAAAGCGCGAAGGCGCCGCTGCACTACAGCGACACTGTTCTGCCGGTAGCTTCATCTACACCGAAGCGGTACCTCATGCACATTCTCGGCACCTTCTCATCCGTGATGAGCTGTGAAAAGCTGCGCTTAAGACCCCTTTCCGCGAGAGCGGCGTTTACCTGCAAAGCAAGTCCGCGGACGTTTTCGGCAGTGCCGGCGTAAATGTCCGTCTGCATTGTAATGATGCTGTATCTGTCTCTGCCGCTTAAAATAACGGCGGAAGAGTTGCCGAGCTCGGAGAGGACGATGCACGGCAGCGGAACATCATGATCTGCAAACGACAGTTCAACATCGGCTATCTCACCGAGAATATCCGCAATAACAGGTAAATAATCCTTCATATCAGACACCTCCCACAGCAAGCTCGAACACGGTCTGCGCACAGCTTCGCGCGTACTCTGCGGCATTGCCGAGAAACGGCTTGGGACGCCTGTTTATGCCGCCGAACTCCACGCAAGGCGCATACGGCACAAATGTACCGATAACAGCCGTGTCCGTATTTTTCGCTCTGTTGTGTTCTCTGCGGAGCGTTATGCTGCGCCTGAGCCTTCCTGTCCGCACCGGGCAGTGCTCTTTCGCGTGGCTGAACGCAAGCTCACCGAGCGTCATTACAGCCGTGTTTATTTCGGTCGTGTAATCCTTCATAAGCGCTCCGTCCTTACCGTAAGATGCCCCGGATATCTCTCAACCTGCATTACCCTGCTGTCGGGAGCATCACCGAATACCCCTGCGAGGTCGCCGCACTTAACGCCCGCTTCCCTGCGCAGGATCAGTGTCGCGCCGGAACTTGCGGTCTGCCCTCTGCGCTCGTCGGAGAGCGTTTCCTTTGACGGAAACACCTCCGCGTAAACGAAGCCGAGCAGCGCAGGGTCGCGCTTCCTGCCGACATATCCGCTGTCGGCAAGAGCGTTTGAAAAGATGTTGACGCGCTTTATCCTGCATTGTGTCAGCTGCATTTCACCGCCCCCACCTTTCTCGGATAGTTTTTCAGGCGCTGCTTCATATCGTCGGTGATAAGCGAGGAAAACGACACGGAGATGTCGTTCTCCGTGCGTTTTGTCTCACCTTCGTTCCCGAGACGGTTGTACATTTCGAGAGCAAGCTGTATCTGCATATCGCCGAGGCGCTCCGGCAGTGTATCCCTGCCGATATAGTCGAGCAGCGTGTTCTCCGCGTTTTTCAGCAGCATTTCGAGCTTTAGATCCGAGCTTCTGTCATCGGGCGGGAGCAGAACGCGCAGTGATCCTATCTTGTTCATAAGGCTCTGCCTCCGTCGCTTTCTCAGCTGTTGCTTTCGCCGCTGCCGCCGTTCTCACCGTTCCCGCCTTCGCCGTTGTTTTCGGGCTCGGTGACTTCCTCCTCGGTAGGCTCTCTGTCGAAGCATACCGCGATAGCCTTCTTTTTCTTGTCAAAAACAAAGATATCGTGATACAGCAGACCCTCAACGAGAGTACCCGCGATACCGGGCGGATCCTTGTGTATCTTGTAGTCCTGGAGCTTTACGGGTGCGGGAGCGCACATCGGGTGAGTGATGATGAACGCCGTGTCCTCGGGAAGTCTGCGCTTGGGAACCGCGATTATCGCAACACCGTCGCAGTCGCCTACCATGCCCTTGTAGATGACTCTGTCCTGCGCAAGCTCGGTCGCCTTTGTGAAAGCGTTGTCCTTCTTGAGCAGCTCGATAAAGCTGTTGGAGCAGAACGCCACGCGTCCCTCAACGGGAAATTCCTCGTCCGTGATCGCTGTGTTCGCCTCAACGAAAGTGGCGTATGCGTTCTCGGAGGAAAGCTCCTTCTCGATAGTCGTACCGGCGTTGTCCGCAAGAACACCGAAACGGTAGGTATCTATCGCGGGGATTATCACCTGTTCGATCTGACGCTGGAGCGCCTTGCCTGCGTTTCTCACGCCCTCGGGCGAGTCGGACTCATAGGTCTTGTCGATAGTGAAGGTAAAGGATTTCTGCTGTGTCATCTGCATCGTCTGCACGGTGTCTTCGAGTTCAACGGGCTCGCCGTATCTGCTCATTCCGCCTGTGGGATCATAGTCGTTAAGGGGCGCGGTATCGAGCGAATATACCTTTACGCTCTGCGCATTGCCGAATTCCACATCGTTGTTTGTTCCTGCGGTAGAGAGAAGACCTCTTCTGATGACCTCATCTACCTGAGACGAATACTTTTCCGCTAAATTGATTGCCATGTTTTTTCTCCTTTTCAATAATTGTTTCCGGGCAGCAAAAAAGCACTCCCCGGATATTTCCGGGAAGCGCCCATGATGATATGAATGCCGCCGTGCTTTGTTTCCGTTCAGACTCCGAGTCCGTCAAGGAAAGCGTCCTTTGCTCCGTTGTAAACGTGCTTCGGAGTACCGCCTCTGAGGCGCGTGTTCACAGCCGCGGCAACCGCTTCCTCAAAAGCCTTTGTTACTGCGGCGAGACTTTTCCCGCACTCCTCCTTGCCGGAGTAGTTGAGGCAAGCCGCAAGCTGCTTGGGAAGTCCCGCTTCCGCGAGAATATCGGCGGCATCTGCGATAAGCTCACGTCTTTCAACGGCGGCTTCTCTCTCCGCAAGTTCCTTCTCGCGCATACTGCGCTTGTGCTCCGCACGTTCCTTCTCGGACATTCCGGAGAGCTTTTCCGCCTCGGCGAGCTTTTTCTTCAGCTTCTCGCATTCGGCGTTCACTTTCTCATCGAGTTCCGCCTGCGAGTACAGCTTTTCGTCCTTTTCCGCAGTCTCCGTATTTCCGGCAGCTGTCTTTTCCTGCTCCGGTGCTGTTTTGTTTTCCTGCATTTATCTGTCCTCCTTTCGGGTAAAACTAAAGAGCCGCGAACGTATCATCGTTCACAGCTCTCTGCATTTTACATATTATCACACTTTTGAATGACATTCAATGACATCTTTACAAAAATCCGGGATTTTTTCAGAATTTTATTTCGTATCTCACGCTTTACTTTTTCTTTCCGAACTTGTAAGCCGCCACAGCAGCCGCTCCGCAGGCTCCCGTCACCGCAATAGCGGCAGCAAAGCCCTTGAATCCGGTACCCGGGTTAACATTATCGTCTCTGCCGTCCGTCTCATACAATTCTTCCGGAACCATTCCGTCGTTTACGTTACTGCTCAAATTGCTTTCCGGAGTTCTGAACCGCAGTCTGAATGAGAACTCTGCCCTGCTTACAGAAGGAGAAATGCGGAAAAGATCGTTCATACCGGCATTTTATCCGGCAATCAAACTCATTCCCAAAAATGCGATTAAAAAATTTTTTAAAAAAGTGTTGACAAACCGAAAAAGATGTGATATAATATAACAGTCATCAGTGAGATGACCACCTGCGGAGGTGGTGGAATGGCAGACACGCTACTTTGAGGGGGTAGTGGGCGTTAGCTCGTGTGAGTTCAAGTCTCATTCTCCGCACCAGCGAATAGCTGATAACAGAGCCGTTTGTGGGCAATACCACAGACGGCTTTGTTATTTTGTCTGACAGCAGGAACCTCTCGTTCTAATGAAATTCTAATGAATTATCACGGCAGCGATAAGGCTCTCACAGTTTCGGCTGTGAGGGCTTTTTGCGTGTTAAAAAGATGCGCGATTACACTATATGTAATTTGTATATCATTGTTCGCGCACGGTATATTTATCACAAACCTGCGAATAACAGAAACGAGGCGTCCTTTTATATTATAATAGTATACCCTACCGTTGTCTCCCCGTCTCCGGCATGGTATATATAGGAAAAAGTCCGCAGGGACAACTCCTGCGGGCATAACATTATTCCTCGTTATCGTCTGCCCTGTTATACAGTCCGGCGAGTTCAAGCGCATCTATCCTGCGCCTTTCCTTGCTTATATGCAAGTAGATGTTGCTCGTGGTTTTGATGTCGCTATGCCGAAGCCAACTCTTTATACGTTCGATATCCCACCCGAGATCATACAAAACGCTTGCCGCCGAGTGCCTGAGATCATGGAAGCGCATGTGCGGCAGACCGGCTTTCTCAAGCACCGCGCTGAACTTGTTCGAGATATAGTCCGGCGGTAGAATTCACCGTTCGGGCGGCTGAACGCATATCCGTAGTCCCTGTAAGCGGAACCGAGAAGCTTCTTGTTCTCTTCCGCCTGTGCTTTCAGCTTCAGCATGATATCCCTGAACTCCGGCAGCAGCTCGAATAGGCAGAAATGAATAAATATGCACTTTCGCGCGTCTGAAAACTATGGAGACCATTTTATGTATTTTTCATTTGCCCTAAACACGAAATACACAAGCAGTTGAATTCCGTGTCTTTTGCCGCAAAACGGTTGAAATTATACAAGAAATGTGATATAATAATTTATATGTATATAATCGCTATTATCTTAGCGAACACCTTCTAATCCGGCAAAAAGACATCACATAAGAAAGGACAGCCTTTCTGATACAGAACAATGAGGAACACATGGAAAATTTATTCAACTTAGACGACATCGAGGTAGATGCAGAGCTTTTAGAGCGTGCAAATCCGATCTTCAACACAGCCAAAATGACGCTTTATCAGCTGGCGGCATCGGGCGACGAGGACTCGGCGCGTATGGTGGAAAAGCTGGGACTTACCGAAAGCACTCAGAACAGCACTACAACAAAGTCGGACGCGGTAAAGCTCCTGATAGAGAGCCTGCTTATGGATATGAGATACCATACCATAGAGAAGCTTGCTATGGAGGAGGGCGATTTCACAGAGATTGATCTTCCCTGCGGTTATCTTCCGAAGGCGTTAAGATATACAAGAGCAGGTCACAGATTCATAGGACTTGATCTTCCGGCTACTATTGCAGAGGTCGAGCCTGCTGTAAACGCTCTTCTGAATGATGAGCAGAAGAAAATGGTGAAATTTGCCGGTGTCGATGCCACGAACTATGAATCGCTGAAGTCCGCGCTGTCCGATGTGGAGGGAAAAGTCGTTATTACCACAGAGGGTCTTATGGTCTATTTCAACGACTCGGAGATCGGCGCACTCTGCGATAATGTGAAGAAGATACTTGACGAACACGGAGGCTGCTGGCTCACGATCGACCCCGAGTGGCTTGTGGCTTATGTCCTCATTGTACAGGCTATTCTCGGAGACAAAGCGCTGGAAGCTCTCGCGTCAATGCAGAAAAGAGTGGAGGATCAATCGGACGTGGGCGTAAAGGGCAGCACTCTGGTGGTTTTCCCGAAGCCCGACATTACGGAAGACATCAAAAAAGCTATGGGATTTCTGGCAAAGCACGGTCTCAAAGCCGAAAGAAAGATCGTTGCAGATAATATGCCCGAACTCAAAGTGTTTGAGAAGCTGAGTCCCGAGCAGACAGCAGCTGTAAAAGCAGCTATGAAGAACAACGCCTACTGGAAGATAACATCTATGGGCGCGGCTGCGGCAAGAGAGTGCATAGATACGGGAGACATTGCTGAAAAGAATTTTGATGTCAAGGCACAGCTCGAAGGTGAAAAGCTCTGCATTTCCCTGATAGGCAGGGTCGATTCGCTTACCGCTCCCAAGATACTGTCCTTCTATGAAAATACAGCCAAGGAAAAGAACATAAAAGCAGTGTCTGTTGACTGCGAGGAGCTTCAGTATATCTCGTCTGCGGGACTTCGCGTACTGCTCATAATGAAAAAGAACTCCGAAGAAGGTATGTCTCTTGAAAATGTTAAGCCGGAGATAATGGAAATCTTGGAGACTACCGGATTTGATTCCATATTCTTTGAGAAATAAGATTTTTTTCATTTCACTATCCGAACAGACTCTTGTTCCTAAGCAATAAAGGAAAGATTTTATGAAAAAATAACCTCAATTGCAATCGCATTTATAACAGCGGCTGGAAGTACAGCCGCAGCTGCCGCTTATGCTGCAGAACAGGGCGGTAAAACGATAGCCGCTGTTGCAGCGCCCGGAGCCGTCGGGCTTTATGGCTTGGAAGTGCTCAAAGCGTTTTTAGAGGTACCCTATATCATCGATGCCGAAGTTTCCGGTGGTATTACAGACAAACAGATCGGCAAGATCTGCGAAAATACAAGCATCAGATTCTGCGGCAGCCTCAACGCTGTCTCAAAATAAACAAGATTTACTCGCTGAAGACGAAAGGAGTACAAGCATGACTATCAACAACAAAGACGGAAAAATGATTATCGCCCTTGAAGGCAGAATAGACACCAACAATGCGGCACAGACCGAGAGTGAGATTTTCGCGGCAGTTGACGGTGTAAGCGGCGCAGATATCATCATCGATGCCGAAAAGCTCGAATACATATCCAGTGCGGGACTGCGTGTGCTGATGAAGCTCCGCAAGAGCATCGGCAAACCTCTGCCGGTCATCAATGTTTCACGCGATGTGTATGATATATTCGAGACGACTGGCTTCACGGAGCTGTTCGATGTGCAGAAGACAATGCGTGAGCTGAACATAGACGGCTGTGTTCAGATCGCTTCCGGGGGTCAGGGCAGGATATACCGCATTGACGACGAAACTATCGTAAAGGTATTCTGCAACGGCGGTATTATCCCGCTGGATTATGTACAGGAAGAGCTCAATAACGCAAAAGCGGCATTTGTCGCCGGTGTTCCCACAGCAATATCTTTTGATACTGTGAAATGCGGCGAATATTACGGGATCATTTATGAGATGATAAACTCAAAGACACTCTCAAAGGCTGTGGTTGATGAGCCTGAAAAAATAGAAGCATTTGCCGAGAGATATGCCGCGTTCATTAAGGATTTCCAGTCCATACACGTTCCCGACGGGAAATTCAAGCAGTCAAGGGATATCTACAATCAGAAGATAGAAGCTCTCAGAACATATATAACCGAGGATGAGCTTGCGGTCATGCACGAGATTGCCGACAGCATACCCGTTACCGATACGCTGATACACGGCGACCCTCACTCCGGCAATATAATGATCAAGGACGATGAGCTGATGTTCATTGATATGACAGAGGTCAGCTACGGACCGAAATGCCTTGACAACGGCGCGATATTCAGAGATCTTATCTCTGCGGCACAGAATACTCCCGAAGCCTGTGAGCATAATATGGGACTTCCCGCACAGCTTTCCGCACAGCTCGGACAGCTCTTTTTCATGAAGTATTCCGGCATAAGCGATCCCGCACAGCTCGGAGAATATCTTAAAACAGCAGGTCTTGTTTCCGCATTCAATATAGGTGCAAACATCGGAGCTTACGCAGCTGTAAATGAAATGGCAAGGCAGAAGATGCCCGGTGTTGTCGAAAGACTGATTCGCGGCGTTATCATTCCTAACAAGGACGCTCTGAAATATCTTCTTTCGGCACAGCAATAAAAGAAGGAATGTAATAGCAGCATACGATTGATTTTTTGAATGTATATATTCACTTGACTTGAATGGAAACCAGCTATGAACATAAAAACTGAAAACAACACACTGACTGTTTTTCTTGAAGGCAGGATAGACGCAAACAACGCAGCACAGACCGAAAATGAAATATTTACAGCAGTTGAGGGTAAGTCAGAAAATATCATCATTGACGCTGAAAAGCTCGATTACATATCAAGTGCGGGACTTCGTGTGCTAATGAAGCTGCGCAAAAGCACAAACAAGCCGCTGCTTGTGATAAACGTTTCGCGTGATGTATATGATATTTTTGAAACTACGGGATTTACGGAACTGCTCAATGTGAAGAAGGCTCTGCGCGAAATGTCTGTAGATGGCTGTGAATTTATCGGTGCGGGAGCTTACGGAAAGGTCTATAGTATTGACCCCGAAACGGTTGCCAAGATATACCGTCCCGAAGTATCGCTTGCATTCGTTGAGCACGAAAGAAATGTATCGCAGAAAGCTTTCCTGCTCGGAGTGCCTACTGCGATAAGCTACGATGTGGTGAAATGCGGCGGCTGCTATGGTGTGGTATATGAGCTTGTGAACGCGCAGACTGTGGGAAATGTGATAAAGAATGACCGCGAGCGTGTTGCGGAGCTTGCCGGACGCTGTGCGGAACTGCTGAAAAAACTGCACAGCATCGAGGTACCGGATGATTCGGAGCTGCCGAGCCGCAAACAGAACTATTACGACTGGCTGAATGGGATTGCGGAATTTCTCACACTGAAAGAAATTGAAAAGATAAGAACATTTATTGCAAATATCCCCGATCGCAGGAGTTTCCTGCACGGAGATTTTCACGCAAAGAACATTATGCTCCAGAATAATGAATTTGTGCTGATAGACATAGGCGATGCGGCATACGGACACCCGATCTTCGATATAGCGACACAGATACTTGCGTATGTTCTCTTTCCTTCAAATACGACTCGCACAAGAGAGCAGATCGAAGGATATCTGGGCTTTAATGCGGACGATGTCGGCAAATACTGGGCTGCGTTCTGCTGCACTTATTTCGGTATAACTCCTGACAAGATAGGCGAGATAACACAGAAATATCTTGCCTACGGTTTGCTTTTGATGTCATTCCATAGTACTATGGTAGCGGGAAAGGACGAAGAAACGCTCAAGCCTCGTGTTGACGCAATTGTCAGGGGTAAGCTGATCCCTGCAATAGATACAGCTCAGCCATTGGATTTTTGAGAGGTATGGAATATGTTAAAGCAAAGAATTGACCTTCCCGGTGTGGGAAATGCCCGTGAACTCGGCGGTTATATTATCGGGGATAAGATAGTAAAAAAGGGCGTTCTGCTGCGGACTGCGGGACTGAGCAGTGCGGCTCCCGCAGCGATCGACAAATTGCATAACGAATACCGCTTGCAGACTGTCATAGACTTTCGTATGACAGGTGAATGTCAGTCAATCCCGGACCCTGAAATTTCCGGTGTGCGGAATATCCACCTGCCCGTTATCGAAATGGATGATTATCCCGTGCAAGATCCTGAATTGACTGCAAAATTTGCGAACGGCGGCGATAGAATGGAGATGTTCGAGCTGTCGTATAAAGCGGGAATGTTGGGCTCCGACATCTATGTAAATTTTCTTCTCGGCGAAAGGGGCAAGAAAGCATACCGCGAATTCTTCCGTATCCTGCTCGGTCACGACCCCGAAAATGGCGCAATTCTGTGGCACTGCACCGACGGCAAGGACAGAACTGGGTGCGCGGCGATGCTGATACTCTCGGCGCTCGGCGCAAGCCGTGTGACTATCATCGCGGACTATATGCTGACGAACGAATACAATACCGCGCAGATAGAAGCCGTGCGGCAGAAGACAGCTGCGTACCCGATGCCGCCCGAAAAGCGTGAAGCGCTGCTGTTTATGTGCGGAGCGGTAGTCGAGAAATATATGACAAACGCGATAGACACGCTTAATGAAAGATACGGAAGTGTCGAAGGCTATCTTCGTGAGGAACTGAATGTCGGAAACGTGGAGCTTGAAGAGCTTCGCAAGAAATATATCAACTAATCGGTCCACTTGTTTTTGAAAGGAGTACCGGATATTGAAAACCACTACCGAAAACAAAACACTTACTGTCTTCCTTGAAGGCAGGATCGACACCAACAATGCGGCACAGACCGAGAGTGAGATTTTCGCGGCAGTTGACGGTGTAAGCGGCGCAGATATCATCATCGACGCCGAAAAGCTCGAATACATATCCAGTGCGGGACTGCGTGTGCTGATGAAGCTCCGTAAGAGCATTAACAAGGAGCTGCCTGTAATCAATGTATCGCGTGATGTTTATGACATCTTCGAGACAACCGGCTTCACGGAGCTGCTCGATGTGAGAAAGGCGCTCCGCAAGGTGAATACCGAGGGTATGACGCTTATCGGCAGCGGTTTTACCGGTGATGTTTACCGTATGGACGAGGAAACGGTCATAAAAGTGTTCCGACCAACGATCAGCTTTGATATGATCATAAGCAAAGAAAATCAAAAAGCACGGAACGCCTTTGTTGCAGGAGTCCCTACGGCCATTCCCTATGATGTCGTTCGTGTGGGGGATTGCTATGGAACAGTATATGAAATGCTCGACGCGAAAGATCTTGTGAGCGTTATCGCGGAGGATAAAACACATCTTGACGAGCATATCAAAAAGTTTGCTCAAATCGTAAAGAATATGCACTCGATCAAGGCAGATCCCCAAAAATTCGGCTCTGTGAAATATGAATCTATCGGAGCGCTGCCTTATCTTGCGTCCGTGCTTAACGATGAAGAAATGAAGAAGGTGAAAGCGTTATATGAGAGCATTCCCGACCGTGATACTTTCATACATGGCGACTGTCACCTTGGGAATGTAATGGTTCGTGACGGGGAGATGATGTTTATAGACCTCGGAACGGCAGGCACCGGACACCCGGTATTCGATATGGGAAGTATGTATTCACTTTTCGTTGATCGTGCGAATGATAATGAAGCAATAGCCGCAAGTCCTGTGCTGCGTCCATTCACGAAAGACGAAATAAAGAGGATATGGAACGTGTTCATTCGTACATATCTCGATACTGATGACGAGGAGATCATCACAAAAGCCGAGCAGCAGATCGAAGCGACTTCGCTTGCAAGACGGCTGTTTATGGTCATAGCGATCCCCGGTTCGCTCACTCCCGAAACTCTCGCCGCGATGAAGCGGAGACTGTTCTCGCTGTGTGACATCGGTCTCGGAGATATATGTTTTTAATTGTGAAAGATAATTTCAATGCTGACGTGAAGCTGAATGATGATATTCTGAAAGTAGCTTTGACAGGTCGTCTTGATACTATCACTTCTCCCGGACTTCTTGCTCTTTATAGGGAAGCTGAAGCAAAAGCAAAGATAACAAACATCACAATTGATATGAAGGAGCTTGAATACATATCTTCTGCAGGTCTGCGTGTGTTGATGATAATGAGAAAAGCGCTTGCCGACGGCAACAATTTCAGCATTGTCAATATGAATGATCAGGTACAGGAGATACTGGAAACTACCGGATTTGACACTATATTCTGCTGATAAAACCGCTAAACAGATCATAAGAACAAAACCCGTCCGGTTGTGATATTCCGGACGGGTTGCAATAATATTACTCGGGAAGAATAAAATCGTTTATCTCGAAATACTCCGGCGGTTCCTGTACACAATTTATCCCGTTCTCCGTAAGGATAGCGGCGAAGCGGTCGGTATATCTGCTGTCATCGTTTCGCTGCATTATGTTGATGCAGAAGTTCTCACCCGCCGTGAAAATTTCGATCGAAATACCGCCGCTGAGTCTCATATCAAGTATAGGAATAAAATCGTATATGTATTTATCAAGCCCGCTGAACAGGACACGACCGGTGTAGCTTACCTCAAAGGTGTTCTGACCTATTCCGTTCAGCAGAAATTTCTTCATATACTCATGCTTTTCTGCGAGCGTAAGAGTTTTTATCTTCTTCTCGTTTTCAATATGTTCGTTCACAGAAAGCACATCATTATCATCGTCCGCACGGACTATGATAGTTCCGCGAGCCATTGTGTTGAGCAGCTCGATGTCCCTGTTCTTCATTCTGCTTGTGTAGGGGATAGGAACGATATTCACATGGCACAGGTGGCTGTGCGGCTTGTTGAGAGCCTTTCTGTACTGGTGCTGCATACCGCAGACTATCGGCAGCTCGCATTCCGGGTGAATATCGGATATTGCGCGGTACATAACAGAAGAAATAAAAGTTGCCGGGCTGCCATCAACGCTTGACGCAAACCTCATCATATCCTTCTGCTTTGCCTTGACGCGGAAGGAAGTCCATTTGTCTCTGCTTGTGTATCCTTCCGGTTGGTCGCCGAGTTTAAACACATCTATCGGGCAATAGCGTATACCCAGAGGAGTTGTTTCAATTGGTTCATCGGGGAACGGATAGTCGTCCGCTTCATCGGGCGGGATATCACTGCCGGGAAGGTTTATTCCCGATGTATCAAATTCTTCATCCGGGTGGAGGGTATGCAGATAGCAATACAGTAGGGTTTTGATAAACGGGAAAATACCGTTCCCATCTGTTATAAAGTGTGATGAATCCACACTTATGCGATTTTTGTCATAAGTCAGCGCGAGCAGATGACCTGCGCTCTCAGTGCCTCCGAGCGGAATTGCTTTGCCGCCCGATGTTATCGGCAGAGGAGCGTCATTATGTATCATCACATATTCCTCGCCTCGCCGCACCAGCTTTACCGAGAAATACGGATAGCGGGTAATGGCAAGATCGGCGGCGCCTCTGAGCATATCGACATTTACAGGCTCCGTCATTTCAAAAATCGTCCTGATAGTGTTGTGCAGGTCTTTTTCTGCGGCATATATAAGGTTGTTTACTCTGTATTCCATAAATCTGCCTCGCATAAAATATTTTTCAAACGAGATTATAACATATTTCCTCAAAACAGTCAACAATAAATGATAACCGGTTGATTTTTGTGGAAAATGTGATAAAAGATATATATTGATAGCAAGAAATCGCATAAGAACGGAGAGAACATGAGAAAAAGCACAAAGAAAGTTGATATTATCATTATCACGGTCATAATACTGTTGATCGCGGGTGTAGTATTACTTGCCGTTCTTCCGAAGCAGGAGCAGCAGGAAGACAGTGGTATTTCGGCGGCAAGGGAAGTCACAGTGTCTGACTACAACGGAAAGCGCATCGGTGTACTTACCGGAACAAATTATGACGCGGTCACACAGGAATACTTTCCGGACAGCGAATGCCTTTATTATTCGGGGTATTCCGATCTGAACGCAGCTCTGCTCGGAGGTAAGATAGACGGATTCCTCGGTGACGAACCTGTACTGAGATCTATTCATAATGAACAGCCGGAGATAGATTACGTAAAGGACAAGGTCACTGACAATCAATATTCTTTCGCTTTCCGCAAAAACGATGAAGCCGAAGCAAGGCTCTGCGCTCAGATGAATGAGTTCCTTGCGAAACTGCGAAACAACGGTACTCTTGAGGACATGGAGCTGATATGGTACGGCAATGACGAGAGCAAAAAGACCGTGGATATGTCGGGTCTTGACGGCAAAAACGGTACAATACACGTTATAACCACCTCTACCGATGCACCGTTTTCGTATATCAAGGACGGAAAGAATGTGGGTTATGACATTGATGTGGTAGTACGGTTCTGCCGAGAATACGAATATGCGCTTGACCTCGGTGACGCGGATTTTTCCGCACGAATACCGGCTATCGAATCCGGGAAGTATGATTTCACCACCGCGATGAATGTTACCGAGGAGCGCAAGGAACAGGTACTGTTTTCAGATAAGGTAAGCGGCGGCGGGATCGCGCTTGCGGTAAGAGCATCCGACCTTTCATACAAAAATGACATATCTCTCTCCGATTTCAACGGAAAGAGAGCCGGTATTGTTACCGGATCTTTTCATGATACTGTCATAAACAGAGTATTCCCGGATTCCGCAATATCGGAATACAACACTGTTTCAGATCTTATCACGGCTCTGACATCCGGCAAGATAGACTACTTCTTGAATATTACAGAGGGTGCGCAGGCTATCATAAAAGAAAGACCGGAGCTTACATATATAGATATGCCTGTCGAGCAGTTTTACATTGGTGCGCTGTTCCCGAAAGCAGAGACGAGCGATAAGCTGAGGTCGGAATTTGATGAGTTCATAACAAGACTGAAAAGTGACGGTACACTTGATGAAATAATAGAGTATTGGAAAAGTGATGAGTCCTCCGGAAAGAATGTTGATATAAGCGGACTTGACCCCATAAACGGAACGATAAACTTTGCCAACAACACTATAAATCCGCCTATGTCGTTTATTTCGGGCAGCGGGTTTGCAGGTGTTGAACCGGATATTATGGTAAGGTTCTGCAAGGAATACGGGTACGGACTGAACCTGATAGCTGTCGATGTTGGCGGCATTTTACCCGGTATCGCAACGGGAATGTACGATATGGCTATGAGCAATATGGTCATTACCGAGGAGCGTAAGGAGAGCGCAAACTTCTCTGTGCCGTATAATTCGGGTGAGCTTGTGCTTGTAATGCCGAAAGAAGCTGTAGACTCATACAAAGGCATATCTTATAGTGATTATGCCGGAAAAACTATCGGTGTCGGAACGGGAAGTATGTTCGATGTCCTCGTTGAAAACAGTATTCCGAATGCCAAACTCATGTACTTCAACACATATCCGGATATGGTGACAGCCCTTGAAACAGGAAAGGTAGAAGCGATATGTATTGATGAACCTGTCATAAAGTACATTATGGCGACCGAAGATCACGCCATTGACTATATAACTGAGCCTATTGAAGAATACAATTACGGCTTTGCTTTCCCTAAAACGGAAAAAGGAAGAAAACTCCGTGATGAGTTCAATGGATTTTTGAACAGAATAAAGACTGACGGCACACTGCTCAAAATAGAAGACAAATGGTTCAGTGCAGACGAAAACAGTCATACACTTCCGGAAATAGATAATTTCAATGCAGAACGCGGCATACTGAGACTTGCCACAGAAGCATTGAATATGCCGTTTGTGTATCTTGAAGAAAACCATATAGCAGGGTATGAAATAGATATTGCGTACAGATTCTGCGAGGAATATGGGTACGGACTTGACATTACCGATATGAGCTTTGACGCGATAATTCCCTCGCTCACATCGGGGATGTGTGATTTAGGCTGCTCAAGTATGAATATTACCGAAGAAAGAGCGGAAAGCGTTTATTTTTCCGTCCCGGATTATACCGGCGGTGCGGTTCTCGCAGTAAGAAAGTCGGATATCGGTGGAACAACACGGTCTGTCCATTCCGAACAAAACATACTTGACAGCATCGCGGATAGCTTCGAGAAAAACTTTATCCGCGAAGACCGCTGGAAACTTATCCTTGACGGTATCGGCACGACCTGCCTTATAACCGTTCTTTCGGCATTGTTCGGCTCGGTGCTTGCGTTCCTTGTGTGTATGTTCAGACGGACGGGAAGCAGGCTTGCAAATACTATTTCCAACTTATATGTAAGGCTGCTGCAAGGTACACCGATAGTAGTTCTGCTGATGATACTCTACTATGTAGTTCTCGGTAAATCCGGACTTGAAGCGGTATGGGTGGCTGTGATCGGCTTTACGCTCAACTTCGGCGCGTATGCTTCGGAAATAATGCGTTCGGGCATCGAGAGCGTTGACGGTGGGCAGCGCGAAGCCGCGCTCGCCCTTGGATATAACGAAAATCAGGCGTTCTTTAAGTTCATATTCCCGCAGGCGGCTGTGCGTTTTTTGCCCGTATATAACGGCGAGATAGTATCGTTGCTTAAAAGCACTTCGATAGTCGGTTATATCGCAATTCAAGACCTCACAAAAATGAGCGACATTATCCGAAGCCGCACTTACGAAGCGTTTTTCCCACTTATCGCTACAGCGATAATCTACTTCATTCTCGCTTGGATAAATTCACTGATATTAAAGCTGATTCTCAAAGGATTTGACAAAAGACATACCTCAAAAGACCTCCGCGAATCCCGGGAAAAAGTCATATATGGACATCAAGACTTTCTGCGATGACGGCAGGATAGAGCTGATTGGTAATAGTCCGCAATTTGAACCACTAAGTCCAGATTGCGGACTTTTCATTTCTCCGAACAGCCTTAAACAAATAGTATACCCTACCGTTGTCTCCCCGTCTCCGGCATGGTATATATAGGAAAAAGTCCGCAGGGACAACTCCTGCGGACATTACAATACATCATTGTTCCTCGTCATCATCTGCCCTGTTATACAGACCGGCGAGTTCAAGCGCATCTATCCTGCGCCTTTCCTTGCTTATATGCAAGTAAATGTTGCTCGTGGTTTTGATGTCTGAATGCCGGAGCCAGCACTTTATCCTCTCGATATCCCAGCCGAGATCGTACAGAACGCTTGCTGCACTGTGCCTTAGATCATGGAAACGCATATGAGGCAGACCGGCTTTCTCAAGCACCGCGCTGAACTTATTGGAGATATAGTCCGGGCGATAGAATTCACCGTTCGGGCGGCTGAACGCATATCCGTAGTCCTTGTAAGCGGAACCGAGAAGCTTCTTGTTCTCTTCCGCCTGTGCTTTCAGCTTCAGCAGGATATCCCTGAACTCCGGCAGCAGCTCGAATACAGCGTTGCTATCATCGGTCTTTGGCGTATCGCTGTGTATGAAGGATTTGATGCGGACTATGGTGCTTTTGATCTCGAAAGTATTGTTATCGAAGTCGATATTTTCCCATTTCAGCCCTATTATCTCCGAACGCCGCAGCCCGTAAAACAGTGTCATATAGACTATCGGATACAGCTCATGACCCTTGAACGCATCAAGTATCTGCTGTGCTTCCTTTGCGGTCTTGTAAGCTCGCTTCACCTGCTTTTCTCCTGCTCCCTTCGGAACTTTTACTGCCGCAGCGGGATTGGAAGCGATAAGCTCCAGTACACACGCATCGGAAAGACTGCCCTTTATAATGCTTGAGATCTTCTTGATCGAAGCATAGGACAGTCCGCCCCCGGTGCGATGATTGCCCTTTGTGTGCAGATAGCTGTAGAAGTCGAACACCACTTTAGGTGACATGGCTTCAAGGGTTGTCTTTCTCTCGTCGAAATAAGGGAGAATATGTGCCTCGGCACTTACCTCATACGCTTCCGCAGAGCTTTGGGCGATCGTCTCCCGGTGTATCTGCAGCCATTCCCGCAGATAGTCCGAATACAGAACATCGTCCGACATCTCTCCGGTCTCAAGGTAAGAGTACTTTTTTATATAGTCATCAAGCTTATCCTTAAGAGCTTTCTTGTTGCCCTTTTCCTTGATACCTGTGGCCACCCACTTATATGCCCATCTGCCGTTCTTCTTATAGGAAAGAACGACGTACATAAATCCGTTTTTAACCTGAATACTTGCTTTCATATTTCTATCCTTTCTGCCGGCAGAAAGGCATTGCGGTATTTTCCGCAATGCCCTGCCTGCTGTTGTCACTGAATAATAACGATCTTACGCTCACCCTCGGGGAGTTCTGTGTTTGTCTGATGTGCAATATTGTCAAGAAGCTCTACCACGCCCATTTTGGGAATGATAAATTTCTTGCCGATACGCAGAGACTTCACCACTTGGGTCCTGAGAAGCTCATACGCCTTGAGTTTCCCTATGTGAAGGATTTCGCAAAGCTCATCGATAGTAAGTACGTCGCCGTAGTTTTCAAGTTTCATAGCTAATTTTTCCTTTCTGTGTACGCTGTCGAATCTTCCGACAGCGAGTAGTTTTATTTCGTTGTCAGTCCCGCCATAAAAGACGGGAATGCGCCTTTACATATTTATATTATTTAATTATTTCTTTGCTTGTTTGCGGTTTTAACCGGATACCACGGTACCCGTTCACGCTTTTGCCGTTCACTAGCAACCGGCATTTTTCTGCCCGCTGACCGATGGTTTTTGCAAAAACTTCGGAAAACTTTCGATCGTTTGTGAACTCCATAGCACCGCCGCAGAATGCGATGAATGCCTCGAAAAGCTCAGCCGTGGAAACCTTTTCGTCCGACGCGTCCTCTACACGTTCGCAGATAAATTCAATAACCGCACTTGTTTCGTCATCAGGTACGTAAGTAACCATGCTGTCTATTAGGGTCTGTGTCTCCAGTTCACCGCTGAACCGGTAATTCCGCTGAATCATCACGGGAGCATATTTGAAAAGACAGGTCGAAATGATCGCGCTGCCCTCGCTTGCGAGGAGGTCGCTCAGATGCTCAATCCTCGCTTCTTTCGGGACCGTGAAAGGAAAAACGAAGTATTTTATGCGCTCGTTCAACGCCTCGTCGTAATTGGTGCCGCGAAGGATAAAGTTAGACGCTAAAATCACTTTCAGCCTGCTCAGTCTCATAGCCTTCACTTCTCCACCTTTGTGCTCTATCGGTAAGTCGTCCTCCGTGGAGCACAGGGACTTGAGGGGTGCAATCTCTTTAGGTTTCAGACGCTCATTTGGTACATCGTAGTAAGTAACAAGATTCGCGGCTGCCGCGAATCCCAATGAGAACCGGTCCTGGATCCGCGTAAAATTGAGCGGGAAGCAATCGCCCGGTGCCATCAGCTTTTTGAGGAGCGACAACAGCACGGATTTGCCCGAGGACGGCGCGCCAAACAGAATCGGCAAGCACTTCAGGCGCTTCGGCGTCAGCAAGAGCGCTGCCAGCTCCCAAAGGCGTTCGATCAGTGCCGCTTCGCCGCCCGTACAGGTGTGCAAGTAGCACGAAAAGTTCGGACATTGCTGCGCGCCCGCATATGCGGGCGATACGTGGTACGGAAGATAGTGGAAGCATCGCATGAAGGGGCTGTACTCGACGAACTGACCGGTGCGTACGTCTATGACACCGTCGAGCGTATCCACGAGATTATCGTCGATTTCGATAGTTTCGTCTGTTATGTCCGCAAACGTCATCAACAGCCCCAAAACTTCGCTGATAATGCGCACTGATATGTCATCACCGATCACGCTCCGGCAAAACGCAGCTATCATCTGCTTCGCTGCGTGCTTCGTTTTGCGCTCGAAGTGCCTTCCGACACGAACATATAATTCGCCATTGGCTATCAGTGCGCCATGCTTTGCAGCAAAACCGCGCATAAGCTGCGATGGGTTTACCTTGACCTTTTGCAAGCTCGGCGGCGGGGCTTGCAGCTGCTGTCTTTCGCCCGTCGGGTCAGCCGGCAAGCGTTCCGCGGCGTTTGCCTTGAGGGTCGCGAGTATTCCTTTTGCCTCCGCAATCTGCATTTTGACTGGAGGCAGCAGCGGCTCGGGCGCTGAAAGGTCAGGCATCGGCGGTACCGGCGCGGACATTTGCGCCACAGGCATCTGCGGTACGGGTATAGGGGCTTCCTGCGTCGTTAAATCCGCGCTTTGCGGGTTCTCGTCGATGTGAATAAAAGGCTTCACCACATCGTGAATAAACGGCTTTATGACCGTTCGGGAGACTGCTTCTGCGTTTCCGCAGTCGGTTGTTTCCTTTGTAATTGTGTGTGTAGAAGTGTTCATAGTTTAAGTCCTTTCTTATCATGCCCGCCGGGCGGGCTTGGTTGACGGCGCCGCGGCGCCACTGTTTAGTGATCACGCTTTCATTTTACTGCATTTGAAATTCTTTTTCTCGTAAATATTTTTCCAAAATTTCCCGCACTTAGGGAAAGGAGATAATCTACCACCATCAGAGGCTCATTCTTACCCTCGACGAAGACCTTGATGCGGACTATAACGGGATAATGAGGATAAATGCTCTGAAATGGCTGCTCTCCTGAATATCAGAGCAACCGCTATGTTGTAAAAAACTACTATTTTCAAAATGCGTATTCTTGACTTGCCATACAATGTGTGGTATTATACTATATATAATAGCATTGTCATATCCTAAAAAATACGAAAGTGAGCCTTTACTATGATCGACAATAAAAAGGAACAGGAACGCGCGGAACTTCACCGCACTATATGGTCTATCGCCAATGATCTCCGTGGGAGCGTTGACGGCTGGGACTTCAAGAACTATGTTCTTGTCATGCTGTTCTATCGCTACATATCCGAGAATCTTACGAATTACATAAACGCGGGTGAGATCGAAGCGGGTTCTGAGGGCTTCGATTACGCCTTGCTGTCGGACGAAGAAGCCGAGACTGCCCGTGAAGATATGGTACAGACAAAAGGCTTCTTCATTCTCCCGAGTCAGCTTTTCTGCAATGTGCTGAAAAGAGCGGATAAGGACGAAAACCTGAACGAGACCCTTGAAGGGATTTTCAGAAGCATCGAGGGTTCCGCACAGGGCTGTGAGAGCGAGGACGACTTCAAGGGACTGTTCGACGATTTCGATGTGAACAGCAACAAGCTCGGCGGTACGGTTCCCAAGAGAAACGAGCGCCTTGTAAAGCTCATGAACGGCGTTGCTTCAATGCAGCTCGGAGATTACAAGGACAATACTATCGACGCGTTCGGTGACGCTTACGAGTACCTTATGGGTATGTATGCTTCCAACGCGGGTAAATCCGGCGGCGAGTATTACACCCCGCAGGAAGTTTCCGAGCTTCTTACGCGGCTTGCGACTTCCGGCAAGACGGAAGTAAACAAAGTGTATGACCCCGCCTGCGGTTCCGGCTCGCTTCTGCTGAAAGCCGCAAAGGTTCTCGGCAAGGATAAAGTGCGTCAGGGCTTCTTCGGGCAGGAAATAAACATCACGACATACAACCTCTGCCGTATCAATATGTTCCTGCATGATATTGACTACGACAAGTTCGATATTGCGCACGAAGACACTCTGACCGAGCCGCAGCACTGGGACGACGAGCCTTTTGAGGTTATCGTATCAAATCCCCCGTACTCGATAAAGTGGGAGGGCGACGCTAATCCGCTGCTGATAAATGACCCGCGTTTTTCGCCTGCGGGTGTGCTTGCGCCGAAATCGAAAGCCGACCTTGCGTTCATCATGCACTCACTTTCGTGGCTTGCAAACAACGGCGCGGCTGCTATCGTATGCTTCCCGGGCGTTATGTACCGCGGCGGCGCGGAGCAGAAGATACGCAAATACCTGATAGACAACAACTTCGTTGACTGCATCATTCAGCTCCCCGACAACCTTTTCTACGGTACATCTATCGCAACCTGTATCATGGTGCTGAAAAAGAACAAGACCCAGAACAGCACCCTTTTCATAGACGCGTCGAAGGAGTGCATCAAGGTCACGAACAGCAACAAGCTCACCGAGGATAACATATCAAAGATCGTTACCGCGTTCAGCGAGCGCAGCGACGTTGAGCATTTCTGCCGCCTTGTAGAGAATAACGAGATTGCGGAGAACGAGTATAACCTTTCAGTCTCAACGTATGTGGAGCAGGAAGATACCCGCGAGGTCATTGATATTCACGTTCTTAACGCCGAGATAGCCGAGATCGTACAGCGGGAAAACGTGCTGAGGGCGGAGATTGACCGTATTGTAGCTGAAATAGAGGGATAAACCATGACTAAATGGGAAGTCGCGAGATACTTAATTGATGCAAAAAAATGCGTTGATAGTATTTTGTATATTGCAAGGCACAAGAAATCATTATACAATATTGATCTAAGGAAGAAAACATCTTCAATTTTAAGAGAGTTCTATATTAATTGTTGTGTAGTATTAGATGAAACAAAGCAAAAAATAGAAATGTGCAAAAATAGCGAAATAATCAAAAGAGTATACTACGAAAGAGACAAGGATAAAGCACATAAGGATTCTGATTATAAGCCTTTAAAATTTGATACTTTTACTGAGTTATCTTCAATAATGAAAAAACAGCTTCGAGAAGTATTCGTTTATTGTAAAGACGTTTTGCCTGATAACATAACACTTGATTATGTCCCTCACGATAAGGAACTATTTAGATTTGTAAATTCAATATCTCCAGAAAAAGAACAAGAGATTCTTCAGAAAAAACATCCACTATATGGAAAAATGTCAAGTACAAATCCAAATGATATGATTATTAGAAAAGTTTTTCAGGATACAGAGGACATTAGAAATATGACCGAAGATGAAAAAGATAAATATGCCGTTGTTATAGAAAATGGACTTAACCTATTTGAAGGACTGCAAAATCGGCAGGATTCTATAATAAGATTTAATGTTCTATCAGGTTATAATGCTTGGTGTTCTTTTAAGAAAGATAGCGTAGAATGGATAACAAAAATGACTGTATTAGGTTTGCTTGACATTTACTCTATGCCACAATTACCAGATCCTGAAAATAAGGAAGCTATGGAAGAAGTTAGAAAAATATTTGGAGGTCTATTAAATGACCAAACTTGAACAACTGATAAAAGAGCTTTGCCCCAACGGGGTGGAATATAAACCAATAAATAAATGTGTCAAAAAAACTGACAGAATTAACTGGAAATCGGAAACAAACAGTTTTCAGTATATTGATCTTACTTCTGCTAATAGAGAAACCCATTTAATAGAAGATACAATTACTATAAATTCTGATAATGCACCAAGTCGGGCACAGCAAATAGTAAGAGAAAACGATATTCTATTAGGTACAACGAGACCTTTATTAAAAAGATACTGTCTTATTACAAGTGAATATGACAATCAAATATGTAGTACTGGATTCTGTGTTCTTCGTGCGAAAACAGACGTTGTTTTAACAAAATGGTTATATCATAATATATCATCTACAGACTTTTTTACTCATGTGGAGAAGTATCAACAAGGGGCAAGCTATCCTGCTATTTCAGAGAAAGATGTAAAAAGCTATAATATCCCTGTACCGCCTTTAGAGGTACAGGCTGAAATTGTCAAGATACTTGACGAATACAGTACAAGCGTAACTGCCTTACAGCAGGAACTTGAAAATGAGCTTACAGCTCGTAAAAAGCAGTACGAATACTATCGAGGCCTCCTGTTAGACTTCGGTGTCCACGGGGGGGCAAAATATGAACATAGCTGGAAAACAGTCATAGAAATATTTGATATTCGTAATGGATATACACCGTCGAAAGCCAATAAAGAATATTGGGAGAACGGGACTGTTCCGTGGTTTCGTATGGACGACATTAGAGAAAACGGCAGAATACTATCATCTGCAATGCAGACGGTAACAATGGAAGCAGTAAAAAATAAACCGTTTCCCGCTAATTCAATAATAATATCTACGTCTGCAACAATAGGCGAACACGCTTTAATAACAGTAGATTTTATGTCAAATCAAAGGTTTACTTGTTTAACACTAAAAAATGAATATAAAGATAAATATGATATTATGTTTGTATTCTACTACTGTTTTGTGTTAAGCAAGTATTGCTTGGAAAACCTCAATCAAAGCAGTTTTTCATCGGTTGATATGACGAAGTTCAGTAAATTCAAGTTTCCGCTTATTCCTCTTGAAGAACAGAGGTGCATTGTATCAATCCTTGACCGCTTTGACAAGCTCTGCAACGACATTTCCGAGGGCTTGCCTGCGGAGATAGAGGCAAGACGGAAACAGTATGAATATTATAGAGATAAATTATTATCTTTTGAGGAAGTGAAAGCATGAGTTATTTCAACATCATAGCCGCCACCAACGAAAACACCGTTGTTACCGAGTATATCCCCGAACCCCGCACTGCCGACGCATACCAGAGCGAAGCGCAGCTTGAAAAGGAGTTCATACGCCGCCTCGGTGAGCTTGGATATGAATATCTGACTATCCACAAGGAAGATGATCTTATTGCCAATCTCCGCGCGAAGATCGAGCAGCTTAACGGCTATACTTTCACAGAAAGCGAGTGGAAGCGCTTCTTTACGGAGTTTATCGCAAATTCCAACGAGGGCATTGTCGAGAAGACCAGAACGATACAGGAAGACAACGTCAAGAACCTGAAACGCGACGACGGCTCAACAAAGAATATCACGCTTATCGACAAGAAGAATATACATAACAACTGCCTGCAAGTGATAAATCAGTACGAAGTCGATACCGGCAAGCGTCAGAACCGCTATGATGTGACCGTGCTTGTGAACGGCTTCCCGCTTGTGCATATAGAGCTTAAACGGCGCGGTGTGCCTATCCGCGAGGCGTTCAATCAGATAGACCGCTATCAGAGGGACAGCTTCTGGGCGGGATCGGGTCTTTTTGAGTATGTGCAGATATTCGTGATCTCCAACGGCACGAACACGAAGTATTATTCCAATACTACCCGTAAAAATGTTGAAGATGCAAACGGCAAGGGTAAGAGTGCAAAGAAGACCAAAACGAGCAACAGCTTTGAGTTTACATCGTTCTGGGCTGACGCAAACAATAAGATCATTCCCGATCTTGTGGACTTCACGAAAACGTTCTTTGCAAAGCACACTATCCTCAATATCATAACGAAATACTGCATATTCACATCGGAAAGCCTGCTGCTTGTAATGCGCCCGTATCAGATCGTGGCTACCGAGCGTATTCTGAACCGTATCGAGATCGCCAACAACTACAAGAAGTTCGGTACCGTCGCAGGCGGCGGTTATATCTGGCATACAACGGGTTCCGGCAAGACCCTTACCTCGTTCAAGTCCGCAAGGCTCGCTTCTCACCTTGAATACATTGACAAGGTGCTGTTTGTCGTTGACCGCAAAGACCTCGACTATCAGACCATGCGCGAATATGACCGCTTTGAGAAGGGCGCAGCTAACAGCAATACCTCGACCGCTATACTGAAAAAGCAGCTCGAAGACCCGAACTGCCGCATTATTATAACTACTATTCAGAAACTCTCGACATTCATTAGCAAGAATCCCACACATGATGTATATGACAAGCGCGTGGTTATCATCTTCGATGAATGTCACAGGAGCCAGTTCGGTGATATGCACGCCGCGATCACAAAGAAGTTTAAGAAGTACCACCTTTTTGGCTTTACAGGCACGCCTATATTCGCCATGAATGCGGGTACTGGCAAGAATCCTAATCTCAGGACTACGGAGCAGGCTTTCGGAGATCAGCTCCATTCCTACACCATAGTTGACGCTATAAATGACAAGAACGTTCTTCCGTTCCGTGTGGACTACATCAAGACAATGGACAAGGAAGAGGACATTGAGGATGTCAAGGTATGGGATATTGACCGCGAGAAGGCATATATGTCCCCGAAGCGCATTTCGCTCGTAACATCGTATATTTTAGATCACTTCAACCAAAAGACATACAGGAACGAGCGCACATACAGCTACAACGTCCTGACGAATGTTTCCGAGGTTGCGGAGTCCAAACGCCGCGAACAGGTAAAGGAGATCAAGCAGAAACAGCGTATCAGCGGTTTCAACTCTATATTTGCGGTATCTTCGGTACAGGCTGCGAAACTGTACTACGAAGAATTCATGAAGCAAATGGCCGAGAACCCCGAAAAGGCGCTGAAGATCGCTATTATCTACAGCTACGGGGCTAATGAGGAAGACCCGGACGGGATTCTCGACGAGGAAAACCCCGAAGATACCTCTGCGCTCGATTCCACATCGCGGGATTTCCTTGAAAAAGCCATATCCGACTACAATAAGCAGTTCAACACCAACTACGATACATCGAGCGACAAGTTCCAGAACTACTACAAAGATGTATCGCTCCGAATGAAGAACAAAGAGCTTGATATGCTGATCGTAGTCAATATGTTCCTTACGGGCTTTGACGCTACCACGCTCAATACGCTGTGGGTAGATAAGAACCTGAAAATGCACGGTCTGATACAGGCTTATTCCAGAACCAACCGTATTCTTAATTCTATCAAGACATTCGGTAACATAGTGTGCTTCCGGAACCTGAAAAAGCGAACAGATGCAGCTATCGCCCTGTTCGGTGATAAGGAAGCGGGCGGTATCGTCACCTTGCAGAGCTTTGACGACTACTACAACGGCTACGAGGATAAAAAGGGCAGACACGTTGACGGCTATGTGGATATGATAGACCGGCTGCTGACGGAGTTCCCGCTTGATGAGCCTCAGATCACAGGCGAGGAACGCCAGAAGGAGTTTATCGTGCTTCTCGGCGCTATCCTGCGTATGCGTAATCTGCTTGTGAGCTTCGATGAGTTTGCAGGCAAGGAGATCATCTCCGACCGCGATTTTCAAGATTACCTTGGACGGTATCAGGATTTGCGCGACGAGTGGAACGAACGCCGCAAGAAAGGCAATCTTACCGACATTGATGATGATATTGTATTCGAGATCGAGCTTATCAAGCAGATCGAGATCAACATCGATTATATACTTATGCTTGTGGCGAAATTCCATGACAGCCATTGCAGTGACAAGGAAGTGCTTATCACTATCCGGAAGGCTATAGAATCAAGCCCGGAGCTGCGCAGCAAGAAGCAGCTCATAGAGACCTTTATCGCAGGCATAAACGACGTTGACGACGTTATGAATGAATGGCACATTTTCGTTGCCGAGGAACGCGAAAAGGCTCTTGCGGCGATCATAGCGGAAGAAAAGCTCAAAGATGAAGAAACAAGAGCTTTCATTGAAGGCTCTTTCCGTGACGGCGGTATCAAGACTACGGGTACTGATATTGACAAGATTTTGCCTGCAGTATCACGCTTCGGCGGCGGAAATCGCAAGGAGAAGAAAGAAATTGTTATCGAAAAGCTGAAGGCTTTCTTTGAGAGGTTCTGGAATATTTGATCGCGTAATACAGATATGAGAGACAATTCTTCATTCATGTACACAAATGAAGAACTTGACTATGACTTCGATGCTTTCTTCTATAATGGAAGAGATAAGAAGAAACGGAAGGCAGGATCGTATGTCTGACTGGCAGGAAGCTTTATCTCCGCGAAGGTCTTTTTTTCTTTACCTTTGTAGTATATATGAATTACTATACTTTCGGGTAACAAATCATATCCGGCATTAAACCAAAGTAGAAGATGAAAGTATCGCCAACAATGAACCGGCAGATACAGATCAGAGTCATAATAAACAGTCGTGTTGTTAACAACCGGTTTACGAAATTATAGAAAGAGGAAAAGCATTTTACTGTTGATGTGCTGAATACCATAATGGAAAACTTATATTATATTTTTTCAATAGATTTTGGAATCAAAACAGCGATAAGCGAATATTATGAACAAGCCGGCGTTTTCATCTCCCAGACACTCGGGAACCGTCTGCATGATATTATAGAGGATGTGCTCAATAAAACCGAAGGCAAGAATTTTTCCGGAAATCTTATAATCGAAAACAGCGAAGAAAATCATTTCTCACGTAATTTTTTTATTTCTTCGCTATATGATGCTGCCGTACTTATTTCTCCCTCAAAGGCATTTACCTCAAATTATTTTACTAATTATTTCCAGCTTTATGATGCGATGACTGAAGCGGTCTGTCCTTATGTTTTAGATGAGGCAAAACTATATGATATGAATTTAAAACAGCTCGAATTTGCCAATTACATCAATCCTATTTCGACAACAAAAGTCACGGGCAGAACTCCCGATGAAAGAATTTACCAAAGATATCTCCTTTGGATTATAGAACGATACTTCGTCAACGACCAGTTCAGGAAAGATACAGCAACAGAACTTTTCCACGGCTTTTGCAGGGACAAGTTCATTTACGGTCTGGATTATAACAAAAACAGTTTTTCCAAGCGTTTTAACACACTTTTTTCTGACTATCTGGTCGGGTTCTGGGGCATTACGAACAAAACAGAAACAACCGACACTAAAAAGGGCGATAAGGACAAATTGATCGATATAGACTATTACAGTAAGATTTTCGGACATAACGGTCTTATCGAAAATCTGAAAAATAAAAAGATTATTGACCTCTCGTATAAAGAAAGCGATCCGCCCCGTATAATAATCGACCGCATCAGATTAGCGGCTTTTATTAAAGGATTCGAGCTGAAATACGGATATAATATAGTAAAAATACTGACTGACCCTGACTATGCTTATGTGAGAAACGATGAAAGAGGCTACAGCAACGGGATCGTTCTTGAAGCCTTATTAAACAGGCTCAGCCTTGCTCTTAATCCGGTTTTGTTGCACAGTATCAGCCTGGAGCTTCACGGGATATCTGCCAATATATCACAGATAATAACGGCAGTATATACCCATATCTTCAAATTGACGGATATCAGCCGGTATAAAAAGGAAAAACCTGATGATTGCTATAAGAATCTCATTATTAAAATACATAATTTAGCAAACGATACCAATCAAATCAGTCCTGACTATTCTCATAACGTATTTGAGAGTTTTTATATGAGGGTACTGCTGTATGAATACACGATCAGTCAAGGGCTATGTACACTTCCGGATCCGTTCATCAGCAGAAAAGAAAGCAACAGCAAATACATAGATCGATTTCTCTCATTTCAGATCGACAAAGACAAGGCAGACCGTCTGCGGTCACAGAGTATCTCGCTGGATTTCAGCCGTAAAGAATACGAAAAGTTGGATCTTCTGGACAGAGACAGCTATGATAAATACAGTGATGGGATAACGCGCTTTGAAAGAGAGGAACAAAAAAGGGCGGAAGAGGATGAACTAATAAAAAAAGCTATCGAAGCTATATTGAAAAAAGCGGCGGGAGCAAAAGACCGCGCCCAGGAAGATGACAGCAATTCCGACAGCACCTGTGACGAAAATGATATCTGCACAGACGCACCCGAAACAATTGCAATCCCTGAACCGCTGCCGAACTTTATAAAAGCAGATGACAACTGCATCGAACTAATTGACTTTTATAAAAAGAACAAGTCTGATATAATCAAATTCATAGAAAGCGGCAATGGGAAAAAGAAGGTACCCCGCGACAATATCCTTGATAACTACAAGCACGTTTTTTACATGATCAACGTCCTGTGCGGGGACAGAACAGACGGACTGACGGTATTCCTCTGCTTCTTCCTGTACTACAGCCTTGAAGATCTCAAGGTCATGCGGCATATGTATAATTCCGACAGAAATACAGAGCCAACCGTGAAAACTAATATTGCGTCCAGGCAGATAACGCTGAAAGAAAAAGCAGGGCTTATGGAAATACTGAACCGTATGCTGATATGTGTATCCGGAAAAAGCGGCAATACTATTATAAATGATATCTATCAGCGGCTGAACGATCACATAACTTCTTTAATCGTAAAAGACGATGTCTATCTGACGAACAAAAAACTGGCTTCATTTTGTGCAAATATCGAAGCCTGGTCAGCAAACGAGATCAAAAATGCTTTAGATAATAAAGCAAGCAAAGACCGGACAGGCAGCGATAACTGATCTTAAATTGCAGAAGCTATAATATCCGTTTCCACCTCCTAACGCAATACATTTTGATACGGTCTCATCATCAAGCCATATACGGTTATCCTCCCGCGAAAACGCAATATGCGATTTATCCTTGAAATTAGTAAAAATCAATTTTATTGCATAACTTATATTGATTTTCCCGTTTATGTATGATACAATTAAGAAAAATATTCTTACCCGACAACGGCATATTACGGAGGTAAATAATAATGGAAAATTTCAATTTTTACAGCCCCACAGAGTTTGTCTTCGGCAAAGGCTGTGCTGTGGAGGCCGGACGTTTAGTGAAGAAGTACGGCGGAACAAAGGTGCTGATACATTACGGCGGAGGCTCTGCTGTAAAGTCGGGGCTCATTGATAAAGTGAAAAAGTCGCTGGCGGACGCAGGAGTTCCGTACTGCGAGCTTGGCGGAGTTCAGCCCAATCCGCGCGATACACTTATTTACAAGGGTATAGAGCTTGGCAGGAGCGAAGGTGTTGACATCGTTCTCGCAGTCGGCGGCGGTTCAGTCATAGACTCCGCAAAAGGTATAGCCCTCGGTATTCCGTATGACGGCGACTTCTGGGATTTCTACAGCGGAAAAACACCCGAAAAAGCCCTTCCTGTCGGAACGGTACTCACCATAGCCGCAGCGGGAAGCGAGGGTTCGGGAAACTCTATCGTCACAAAGGAGGACGGTCTGCTTAAACGCGGCGCACGCAATGACATACTCCGCCCGAAGTTCTCTATTATGGATCCTGCGCTGACGCAGACGCTTCCCGCGTATCAGACAGCTGCAGGCTGCACCGATATAATGGCGCATATATTCGAGCGCTATTTCACCAATACCCCCGAGGTCGAGATAACAGACCGTCTCTGCGAGGCAGTGCTGCTCACGATGATAAAGGAAGCTCCCCGTGTTATTGCAGATCCCGACAATTACGAAGCCCGCGCCAACATCATGTGGGCGGGAATGATCGCACACAACAACATCTGCGGTGTGGGCAGACAGCAGGACTGGAACAGCCACAACCTGGAGCATGAGCTTTCAGCGCTGTATGATGTGACCCACGGCGCGGGACTTGCAGTGATGATGCCGGCATGGATGGAGTATGTATATAAGCACAATGTTCTGCGGTTCTGCCAGATGGCAACGAGAGTGTTCGGCTGTCAGATGGATTATGAGAATCCCGAAGCTACTGCAGTCGAGGGCATACGCCGTTTCCGCTCATTCCTGCACTCCATAGGTATGCCGATAAACTTCGCGGAACTGGGTGCAAAGGAAGAGGATATCCCTGTGCTTGTTGAGAAGCTCGGCATCGGCAGCGGCAAGCGCGCAGGTTTTATGGAGCTTGACAGAAACGACGTGACCGAGATTTACAGAATTGCGGCTCACGCATCACTTTAAGTGGAATAGTTCACTTATTTCTTCGTCCGCATGCTGCACCGAAAACCTTGGCATAAAGAGGACGAATACCCTTATCCCTCAGCTGATGTATTGCCTGAATATCTTCGCGGCAAGGCAATATTCATGAAAGCTGCCAAAAAAGAAAAAGCTGTGTAACCGCAATGTTTACACAGCTTTTGATTATGGCAAATATGCTCATGAACGCAACAACGTTTCCGAAAGCTAAAAGTATAGACCCTCGTATTCAAGCACATCTGCGTAGTTCATAAGCTCTTCCGGTTCGTAGAGAAGCTCTTCGATCTCATCAGCTGTAAAGCCGTTTTCGTAGAGCAGATCAACATAGCAAGGATCGACTCCGAAGCAGCCGGCGAACTCTTTCAATTGCTCTATCTGAAAATCATCATGAAGAGTCCGGCGTGGGAATGTGTAGAATTTCGCGAAATCGCTGTACGAATAAAACTCCGAGCGCTCAATATTTCCGTTTGCGTCTATTCGCAGGATATTTCCGAGCATCGTTTTTATTTCAGTTTTTGGTGCTTTTGACAAGCCTATCCGCCGCAGAGTCCTGTCAAGGATTTCCTTTGTGCTTGCATATAGATAAAACCCATGCGCGTGGAATTTGTAAATGCACAACGGATTGTTGCCGCGGACGAAATATATTCCGTCCGAATCATCAAGTATCGTAAAAACGAACGAGCATATCAGATCTTCTGCCATGTCTTTTATTGAATTAAAATCAAGACTTCCTGCGCTTTCGAGAAGCTGAACTGCGATATAACTGTCTGTCTGAATGTATGATTCAGGCAGGCTTTTTTCTTTTCGCAGCAACTTATCGTTCGACAGCACACCGTTGTGTGCAAGGGCAAAATTATTGTTTCCTGCCCTGCCCGGAAACGGGTGGTT
>CACZGM010000003.1 GCA_902780695.1 uncultured Ruminococcus sp.
TTTGATTATTCTGGAATTTTCCTTGCACTTTTGCAACCGCGAACAGGCTTCAAGCTGCGCTATGAAGCCTGTTCACGATTGATGAGCAGACATTAATTATTCATTATTCACCATTCATTTCTTCCGGAGGTTCGTATGCATGATGAAGTAAAATGGACTCCAGAACAGGAACGCGCTATAACGTTCAGAGGCGGTGCCGCAATAGTATCGGCTGCTGCCGGAAGCGGCAAGACCGCTGTTCTTGTCGAGCGCGTAAAACGTCTGATACTTGATGAAAAAGACCCTGTGAATGCGGACGAGATGGTAATATCCACGTTTACGCAGAAAGCTGCCGCCGAAATGAAGGCGAGGCTCGACAGGGCAATAGATGAGGAGCTTATGAAAGCTCCGGACAACACGCATCTTATAGAACAGCGCCTGCGTCTGGAGGACGCGTCGATATCGACTATAAGCTCGTTTTGCCTCGGACTGCTGCGCCGCAACAGCGCCGTCACCGATCTGCCGCCGGATTTCTCGGTTCTCGACGAGGCGGAAGCAAAGCTGATATTCTCCCAGTCCCTGACTGCGGTAATGGAGGATTTCTGCGAAAACGGCGATCCCGCGGAGCGCGATCTGCTGTACGACTGGTATTTCGGTGAGGACGACAAGCGTATCGAAGAAGCGGTCACCGCACTGTATGAGTTCTCGCGCAATATTCCGGACGCTGACAGATATTTTGCGGAGCAGCTCGCTCTGTACCGTGACCCGGACGGAAAAGACGGCGGAAAAGCGCTTACAAGATATATAGACAACTATGTGCTGAAGCCCGCGGAGACTCTTTCGGAGCTTTGCACCGGGCTTGAGGGACTCGCCGCAGGCACTCCCGCAGAGAAATTCGCAGGTGAATGGGAAGCTCTGTGCAGTGTGCTGTCGGAGATAAATGACGCGGAAAGCTGTGTGTCGGTTTATGAAACAAGACTGAGAAATGCGGAGCTTCCGACGCTGCCGCGCAAGACAAAGACGTTCGACAATGCGGCGCTCAAAGAGCTGAACACACAGATGAAGGATATATGGGAGGCTCTTACCCGTGCAGCCGGGCTCGTTTCCCGCAGAAACGAAAACATGACCTGCTGCGCACCGGTACTTTCGGTGCTTGTTTCTCTCGTCGGCAGGCTGGACGCGGAATATTCCGCGAGAAAGCGCGAAAAAGGCAGAGTGGATTTCTCCGATATCGAGCTTATGACATTAAAGCTGCTGCGTGATGAGAACGGAGAGCAGAGCGCCGCTGCGAAGGAGATAGCCGGGGGCATAAAAATAATCATCGTTGACGAGTTCCAGGACAGCAACGAGATACAGTATGAGATTTTCCGGCTTCTGTCGGACAACAAGCGCAATCTGTATTTTGTGGGCGACATCAAGCAGTCGATATACCGTTTCCGCGGAGCCGACCCGCTGGTCTTTGCGCGGCTCACCAGAGATCCGGATTTCACGGTGATAAATCTCAACCGCAACTTCCGCAGCTGCGGGGAGGTCATAGACGCGGTAAACGGCATCTTTACCGGCACCATGACAGAGGAACTCGGTGATGTGAACTACGACGAGACCTGCGCACTGATCCAGGGTGCGCCATACGAGCCCGACGGACGGCATAAGACCGAGCTTATCACATTTACGGCGAAGAATGTGGAAGAAAGCCGCAAGGACGAAGCCGCCTATATCGCCGACCGCATAAAAAGCATGGTCGAAGAGGGATATACCGTCGGACGCGGAGAAAGCATACGCCCTTGCAATTACGGCGATTTCGCGGTGCTTATGAGAAGCTACAGCTCGAATATCGCGCTGTACAAGGCAGCGTTCGAGAAAGCGGGTATACCCTTTGATGCCAGGGAGGACGGCGGATATACCGATTTTGCGGAGATAAAGCACGCCCTTGCTCTCCTGCGCGTTATAGACGACCCGTACCGTGACAGCGACCTTGCCGCCGTGCTTATGTCCGAGCCGTATATGTTCTCTGCGGACGAAATGGCGAAGATAAAGCTCGCGGGAGGCACAAAGCGCAGAAACCTATGGCCGGGACTTGTCGAATATGCAAAGGAAAACAGCCGCGCGGAGGCTGTGGTGAACGAGATCCGCGGGTACAGGACGTTCGCGGAAGAGAACTCCGCCGAACGGCTTATCCGCAGGATATACGACGAAAGTATGCTGATACCCGCGTCGGAAGCAGCTCCCGACGGCGAGAAAAGATGCGCGAACCTGCGTATGCTGATATATTATGCAAGGACTTTTTCCGGCGGTGAAAGCGCAAGCCTGTATGATTTCATCAAATACACCGAAAAGCTCGACCGTGAGAAGATAAAGCTGCCGCAGGCAAAAGGTGACAGCGCCGGAAACAGCCTTGTGCGCCTGATGACTGTTCACGGCTCCAAGGGACTTGAATTTCCGGTATGCTTTGTGGCCAATCTTTCAACAAGACCTCCTGTATCGCCGGGCGGCGGACTTTTGTGCGACCCGTACTGCGGTATAGGAATGAAAATTAACGACAGCGGCAGAATGCTGACAATAGATACCCTGACCTACGACCTTGCGGCTGCGGAATCCACACGCCTTGAAATGAGCGAGGAGATGAGACTGCTTTATGTTGCCGCGACAAGAGCCAAGGAAAAGCTGATATTTACCGTTCCTGTGACCGCAAAGACGGTGCCGAAGATGCACTACGGCTGGATAATGGAGAGTGCCGCCGTAAGGGACGGACTTGTTGAGGTCAGCAATTACAGCGGCTGGACGCCTGTACAGTACGAAGCGAAATATGATGAATACGCAGAGGAGCCGGATCTGAAGCCGTTCACGGAATATCACCACAAGGCGTTCTCGGAAGTCCCCGCAAAAGTGACGGCTACGCAAATAGGCGTCAAAAGTGTGGACGACTTCTCCGAGCAGGCGGACAGGATAGACCGCTTTCTGCGTATGCCGTCATTCCTGTTCGGGGATGGCATATCGAAGCTGACCGGAAAGAAGCGCGGCGATGCTTACCACAAGGTGATGGAGCTTCTCGATTTTTCCTCGGAGCCGGACTATGTTCCGCATATTCTTGACGTCCTGCGTGACAGCGGAAAGCTGTCTGATATCGAACGGGCATCGGTCGCGGAGGAGGATATTGCCGCTTTTCTCACAAGCCCGCTATGCGGACGCGCCGCGGCAAGCGGCGACGTGAACCGCGAGTTCCCGATCTTCTGCGAATATGAGCCCGAACCCGGAGAATGGGGAGTGACCGACTGGAGCGGCGAGGAAAAGCCGTTCATTCAGGGTATTGCGGATATGTTCTTTGTAGAGGACGGTGAGATCGTGCTTGTTGACTACAAGACAAACCGCAATATCACACCTTCACAGCTTGCCGACGAGTACCGCGGACAGCTTGAGATCTACGCCCGCGCGCTCTCCGAAGCAACGGGAATGAGAGTAAAGGAGAAGCTGCTGTATTCGTTTGAATTGGGCGAGGTGGCTGTGTGACTGCGCTGACGCGCTTTGTCCTGCGCGGACGGCGCCAGCCCCCTTTAAAAAGGGGGCTGGACCCCCTAAACTTTTTTGACCGTTACACGGAACTTTGAAAGTCTGCAAACAGGATAACAAGGAATTACAACTGTCAGCAGACAGTAATGTTGACAAAGATTTAGAATTATGATAAAATTTTATTAACGATAAAATATGTAAGAATATAGGAATATTTTCCCCGGCTTAGCCGGGAATGATATCCGAACGAGATAAGGAATGAAATAAATGCTGAATTGGAACAGTCCGGATATTGCATTCATAACAGAAAACAGCGGCAGTTTCCGTTCTATGCGCAGAGCCGGGAGTGATACCGCGCCCGCGAATATTTTTCTGCTCGGCGCTAAGTACGATACCGAGGTCGCCGTGCGGGACGGCGCGGTGTTCAGATACTATAACGGCCATAAACCCAACCGCAGAGGGTACGGCTTCCCGATAGCGCCGGAGAACGCCGACATATCCGCGCTGCTCGGAATTATAACGACCGATGCGGTGCAGCGCGGCATACCCGTGGAGTTCTGCCTGTGCGACGAACGCCAGAAAGCGGCGCTCGATACCGTGTGTGATATCGGGTGGAGATGCTGCGAAGACGACAGTGACTATATCTACAAGAGAGAAAGCCTTGCCTCCCTTGCCGGGAAAAAGCTGCACAGGAAAAGAAATCATATCAATAATTTCATGCGGGTATATGACGATGTGCGTTACAGTGAAATAGGCCGCGATAACATAGGCGACGCGGTGCGTATAGCGGAACTGTGGCTGAAAGACCGCGAATCCGTTTCCGCGGATGAGCTCGGCGAATTTGAGTGCATAAAACTCGCGGCAGAGAATTTCTGCGATCTCGGACTTCTCGGCGGCATTGTGTATGTCGGTAACGAGCCTGCCGCAATGACGATAGCTTCCCGTATCACCGCGCAGGTTACGGATATACATTTCGAGAAATCCTACGGCGAATACGCGGAAAACGGCGGGTTTGCGTTGATAAACAAGATGTTTGCGGGATCTCTGCCCGAGGAATGCGACCTTATCAACCGCGAAGAGGATATGGGCATTGAAGGTCTGCGAAGCGCGAAGGAATCATATTTCCCGGCGTTCAGACTGAAAAAATACTATGGGAGTGTGCGTGTGTGATGTTAAGCTCTGTTCTGTCCCCCGGCGAATGTGCCGAATGTCGGTTCTGCTGCTCGTTCAGAAGGCAAAGCCTGTGGGAAACGCCGCTTTTTGACAGTGAAACGGCGGAAAAGCTGTCGGCGCTTTACCCGGACGCACGGTTCAAACCGCGCGGAGGCGCGTACACGATAGACATAGACGGCAATTACGGGACAGATGACCCGGAGGAAGAAGCGCTCTGCCCGTTCAACAGGAACGGCTGTATTCTCGGCGCGGAGGACAAGCCTTTCGACTGCAGTATATGGCCCCTGCGGGTAATGAGATACAACGGCGGGCTTGCGATATGCCTTACGCCGACTTGTCCGGTCATATCGCAGAAGCCGCTCGAAGTAATGCGAGAGCTTGTAAACGGTGAAACCGGTGACCGTATAGCCGGTTATGCGCGATCGCACCCGTTCATTATCAAGGAGTATAAAGAAGGTTTTCCGGTTTTGCGGATCATTTCTTGAAAAGGATAATAATATGAAATTCAAATACGTTCGTATTCAGGGCAGAGAGCTTGCCCGAAACACAAAGTATGCAAAGGGCATATTCAGTATGTGCTGGCAGCTTATACAGAACGACGTTATGGAAGAAGAGGACGCCGATCTGTTCAAAGAGATAGACTCGTGGTTTGCGGAGGAACTCCCGTTCCCGCCGCAGTGCAAGCGGCAGGAGAATGTAGTTTGCTTTTTCAAGACGGAGAACGCGGACACTATGATGAAGATGATAAATCCGGCGATGTGGCTTCTGGACAAGTATCATCACCCTTTTTATGTCGTTTATACGAACTATCCGGGTGAGATCGTTTATGAGGATGAGTATCAGGTCGCCGTCAAAGCCGGAGAAGACCTTATCTTTGAAGATGTTCAGGAATCATGGTCGCCGGAAGAGAAGGAATGAAGAATAAATAGCGACGACAAAAGACCTGCTGAAACGTAAGTTTCAGCAGGTCGGTTTGTTATTAGGATAAATTTATTTGTATTTTGTGTTATGGAATCTTTGCCGGCCCATCTGTATTTCAGATATACTTACAGATCTCCGCGTTTGCGGCGGGCTCGAAGATATCGGCATCCGGGAAATGAGCGGAGAGTTTGCGAATAAGCTCTCCTACGATGATGTTCTCGGTAGCGTAGTGTCCCGCGTCAATGACGGTGACTCCGGCGTTGCGTGCGTCGATGAACGCGTGGTGCTTTACATCGCCGGTGATTATCGCGTCGATTCCCATTTTAATGCAGTTATATACCTCGTCGCTTCCGGCACCGGAGCTGAGCGCCACGCTCTTTATGCTCCTGCCGCCGTCAACGTACTTTACGCTCTGGCAACCGAATGCGGTCTTTGCCTTGTCTGCAAGTCCGTCCGCGCTGATCTCAAAATCGAGATACGCGATACGTCCGTAGCCTATGTTCTTGTCGGGATAGACAAGGTGCAGCACCGGAGCGTTCTTCGGGTCGCCGAAGCCTATCATGTTATACATAAGGTCGCTGATGCCGCCGCGCACCATATCAACGTTGGTGTGTGCGCAGATAGCGGATATTCCCGACTTTACGAGCTTATATACGGGACTGTTCTCGTCTATCCTCGCAAGCTTGTGGAATATCACCGGGTGATGCGAAACTATAAGCTGCGCACCGGCACGCTCACATTCCTCAACTATCTCGTTTGTGATATCGAGACATACCGCGAGACGGTAAACCTCGGTGTCTCTGCTCCCGACAAGAAGTCCGGAATTGTCGAAATCGTCCTGAAGTCTGAACGGGGCATAAGTGTTGATATAATCGTAAACTTCTCCTACTGTCATGGCGTTTCCTTTCTGATAATGCGAAGAAGCGAAGGGTCGCTCCTGCCGAGCTTTTCGAGCTGTCCGTTTACCTTCATTATGTACCGCGGGTCGGCACATTTGCCGAAGTACGCGAATTCGTCGCTTATCCCGCGCTTTTCGCCCGTATAGGTCACGAGCATGACCGTGTATGCCTTGCCTGCGCTGTAAGCGCCCTTTTCCCCGGATATCTTATAGCCGTTCCCGTACAGGAATCGCCGCAGATGCTCCGCCCTTGTCATAGGCTGTAATATAAAGTGAGTGTCGGAAGTCACGAATGTGCAGCCGCCGACTATCCGTGCGATCAGCTCGCCGCCCATTCCCGCTATAATAACGTCGTCGCGGGGCGGTATCTCTGCAAGTCCGTCCGAACGTATCAGCCTTATCCTGTCGGAAAAACCGTATTTTTCGATATTGGCACGAGCCGATTCAAGCGGCATCTCGTTCACATCGGACGCGATAATATCCCGCGCTCCCTGTTCGCACAGAAAGCACGGCAGCAGTGCGTGATCGGTGCCGACATCGCATATACGCCTGTCGAGCCGCACGAATGAAGCGGCAGCGGCAAGTCTGTCGTCGATCCGTATCACTTAAGCGAGTACAGCATTGAGCTTCTCGATGAGAGCGTCGGGGTCTGCGTCATGCACAAGGCAGGCTTCCTCGATAGTCTCGCCCACGGAAGCCGGGCAGCCGAGGCAGTGCATACCTATCTCAAAAAAGTAGGGAGCGGCAGCCTCCGCGTTTTCCTGTAAAATTTCTCCTATAAGTGTATCTTTTGTTACTACCATTGTTTTGTACCTCCATATATTCCGGTCAGAAAGGACTGCGTCCGCTTGTCCGGTATTGCTTTAATATTATACCATTATTTATGGAAATAGTCAATGATTTTATACTTTTTTATGGGCGTATCTTAAACGACCCGAACTAAATGCGGCAATAAAACAAGTCCCGTATCATTCACGGAAAGATACGGGACTGCCTGTATTGCTATATACCGTGTTTGCCGGGAACAGAGCGCGTTTATGCCGTTCCGCGTCAATAAGAGAAAAACGCTTTTATCATATAGTCGAAGCAGCGTGCGAGGTCGAGTCTCGGTACACTTTCGGCGGCTGTTATTTTTGCGTTACCTATGACCTCGCCGCCTATGGACATGGTCACATATCCGAGTACCTGCCCCTTTTCCACAGGAGCCTCGACAGCAGCGGTGCGGCTGTAATGATATTTTATCAGCGCTCCGCTGCCTTTTTCGAGGATAAGCTCCTGCACCCCGGCGAAGCGCGTATCTACGCCGCGTTTTATGCCCCGCTCCACCGGTACTTCGAGCAGTTCGGAAACATCCGGACGCGGCACAACTCTCTCATAGTTCTCAAACCCGAGATCAAGCAGATTTCTAGCCGCTTCGAATCTGTCACTGTCCGTCTCACAGCCGAGCACGACTGCGGTAAGCTCCATATTTCCGCGCTTTGCGGTCCCGCAGAAGCAGCATCCGGCTTCATCGGTCGTGCCTGTCTTGAGCCCGGTGATACCGCTGTATGAGGTTATCAGCTTGTTTGTATTGAGCAGCTGCGTCTCCCGGGCTGTCCCTGTCCGCACGCTGTCAAGGCGGGTGAGCAGGAAATCGTCGTAACAGTCGTACTCCCGCAGTTCCGCGGCCATTACCGCAATATCACGGGCACTGCTGTAATGCTCCTTGTCGTCGTAGCCGACGCAGTTCGCAAAGTGCGTGTTCGTCATGCCGAGTTCGGCTGCTCTGGCGTTCATTCTTCCGACAAACGATTCTTCACTTCCCGCTATATGCTCCGCGAGCATCACACAAGCATCGTTCGCGGACGCGATAACTATGGATTTCGCAAGATCGCCGACCGTCATTTCCTCGCCCGTCTCCAGCCAGATCACCGAGCCGTCCATGCTGTTTGCGTGCTCAGAACATACGGCGGTGTCGTCGAAACCGAGCCTTCCCGCGTCTATCTCTTCGGCGGCGATAAGCAGGGTCATGATCTTTGTTACCGAAGCCATCGGCAGACGGGTATTTTCGTTATAACCGCAAAGCGCTTTTCCCGTTGAGCTTTCGACGAGTATCGCGGCTTTCGCGGTCTTTATGTCGGCCCGGACGGATCTCTCGGCTGCGGCATTCACTGATACTGCCGATATCATAAGAGCGAAAGCCGCCGCCGCGGCAGTATATCTGAAAAGGTTCATAAAATATTAACTCCCCGTAATGCATTGTGACAGAAGCCGGTCTGTATAGGGTACCTCTGAAAACCGCTTTGAAAAGAGAAAATGAGATAATTGTGCCGAGAGCAAGGAGAGGCTCCGAAAGCGTGCTGATGCACGGTGAGAAGGCTTGACGCAGCTATCGGTGCAAGCAGCTCTTTTTCTCTCAAATGGGTTTTCAGAGGTTCCCTATAGTATATGAATAAACCCTCTCCGAAATGTGCAGAATATAGTTGATACAGGATAAAGTGTTACAGCCTTCACCGTCATGGACAGTGAGGGCAGAACCGAACACTGTATATCCGGGCGGAAGACAGTACAGACGGAGGTGCGGTATGCGCAGCGACAGCTTTGCCGCGGAGCTGATAAAGAGCTTCACGGTATTTCTTACCGGCGGCTTCATTTACGGACTGATAGAGATAATATACCGCGGACATACTCACCCGTCGATGTTTGTGCTCGGCGGGCTGTGTTTTTTGTGGGTCGGAGGTTTTGACAGCTTTTTCCGCAGATCGCCTCCTCTGTGGTCGCAGGTGCTTCTCGGCGGTCTTTTCATCACCGCTGCCGAATTCACCTGCGGTGTGATATTCAATCTGTGGCTCGGACTTCGCGTGTGGGATTACAGCCGGCTGCCGTTCAACCTGCTCGGGCAGATATGCCCCATGTTCTGCCTTACATGGACAGCGATATCGCTGCCCGCTATCATTGCGGAGAATGCGGTTCGGTCGGCTTTTCTGAGACGGCGGTTCAGTCTGTCAAAAAAGTAAAAGGGCTGTACAGCACGCTCTTTGTGCAGTACAGCCTTATAAAAAAGTATTTACCGGATAATTACTTCTTGGTAAATGTTCTCGGCAGACCGTTCTCAGTCTGAATGGTAAGTTTTTTGCCGGACAATTCGACGCTGTACACAAAGACAAGCCCGTAGTCCTTTTCGTTGACGGTAATGGTACCTGCCTCCTCGTCGGCGGTGTATGTACCTTCAACGACAGCAAAGCCGGCATCGTCCTTATAGCTGCCGTTCTTGCCGAAGGTAATGGTCGATATCTCATCGCCGGTGCCTTTCCATTTGCCTACAAGATCGGCGGCTTTGAACGGACTGCCGCCCGTTTCTTCTGCAACGTCGGCGGATCCTCCGCACGCGGATATACTCAGTGCGATAAGCAGGACAAGCAATATCGGGATTATTTTTATAATATTCTTCACTGTAATTTATCCTTTCGTTCAGTTGTCGTTAGTGCAGATGCCGTATTATCTTGCTTTGGAAGCCTTGATGATCTTCTGTCTTGAAAACTCTTCTCTTTCCTTTTCTTCAAGAGCTTCGGAGATGAACTTGACCTGATCCTTGTATTTGGGAATAAGTATGTTCTTGAGCGCATTCGCACGCTTCTGAGATTTGCGGATAGCCACCGAAAGACGATAAACACTGTTTTCGATCTCCGCAAGCATTATGCCTGTCTGCTTCGCTTTCAGAAAGTTCACATACGCTTTGTCGAAGCTCGAATCCGTGTCGGCAAGGCTGTAGCACAGCTTCGGTACCGGATCTCCGCCGGAAAGCTGCGGCAGCTCTATGCCCATAACGCTGCGGTAAGATATATCGATCGTGCGGTCGATAGGCATTCCCGACGACTTTTCAAGAATGACTCCGTCAATGACGTTTGCGTGCTGCAATGCGCCGTAAGCGTCCGAAAAAGTGCGTTCAAGGCTCTCGCTCAGCGCTTTTGCCTTGTCCGTGAGCATTACCATTTCCCGGATAAGGATATTGCGCTTTCTGTCCATAAGCTCATAGCCGAGCTGTGCCTGATGCAGGGAATGTCTGGCATTTATCAGATTTCCCTTTGTAGCAAATACTTGCTGTGCCATAAGCTGTTCCTTCCTAAGATATTTTTGTCTGTTTTTTCATCGGATAGACCGGGGTCGTGAGATGATCCCGGTTTTTCGTATTTTATCCGGCGATGTTTTCTCTGTAATGTTCCTCGATGAGCTTCGCGTTCATTCGGTCAAGCTCCGATTTCGGCAGCAGCGACAGAAGATCCCACGCGAGTTCGAGTGTCTCTTCCATGCTGCGGTTCTCGTTTGCACCCTGCTTTAAGAAGCGCTGTTCAAACTCCGTTCCGAATACCATATACTTCTTGTCTGTCGGAGAAAGCTCGTCCTCACCTATAACGGAAGCCAGAGAACGCGCGTCCTGCACCTTGGCGTAAGCAGCAAAAAGCTGGTTTGCCACATCGCTGTGGTCGGCGCGGGTATAGCCCTCGCCTATGCCGTCCTTCATAAGACGCGACAGTGACAGCAGTACCGACAGTCCGGGGTAAACTCCCTCGCTGTCGAGCGTTCTGTCGAAAACTATCTGCCCTTCGGTGATGTATGCCGTAAGGTCGGGGATAGGGTGTGTTATGTCGTCGTTCGGCATTGTGAGTATAGGTATCTGTGTTACCGAGCCGGTCGAGCCTTCTATTACTCCCGCACGCTCATACATCGAAGCAAGATCTGAGTAAAGGTATCCCGGATAGCCCTTTCTGCCGGGTATCTCGCCCTTTGACGACGAGAACTCGCGCAGGGCCTCGGCATAAGACGTGATATCCGTCATAACGACAAGTATATGCATATTCTTCTCGAACGCGAGATATTCCGCGGTCGTCAGTGCGCATTTCGGGGTGAGGATACGCTCGATTATCGGGTCGTTCGACAGGTTGATGAACATAACGACTCTGCCGCTCGCGCCTGCCTGTTCAAATTCGCGGCGGAAGTAGTCGGCAACGTCGTTCTGCACGCCCATTGCCGCGAATACAACAGCGAAATCCTGTCCGTTCTCCTCGGCGATACGAGCCTGTTTTACTATCTGCACCGCGAGCTTGTTGTGGGAAAGACCGGAACCTGAGAATATGGGCAGCTTCTGTCCGCGTATAAGCGTCATAAGGCAGTCTATCGAGCTGATACCCGTGTGTATGTAGTTGCGCGGGTAGCTTCTCGCCACGGGGTTCAGAGCACGTCCGTTGATATCGCCGAACTTCTCGGCAAAAACGTCGCCCAGACCGTCCGCGGGTTTTCCGGCACCGTTGAACACACGCCCGAGCATTTCTGTGCTGAGCGGTATTTCCAGAGGCTTTCCTGTGAACACAGTGCGGGTGTTGTCGAGGGAAAGCCCGGACGTGCCTTCGAATACCTGAAGTATGACTTTGTCGCCCTCCATCTGTACTACACGTCCGAGACGTCTTGTGCCGTCCTCAAGGTGCAGCTCCGCGATCTCCTCATACGCGACTCCGCTCACGCCCTCCAATGCAACGAGAGGACCGTTTACATCTGCCAGACCGGCATATTGTATATTCATATAAGCACGTCCTCTCTTTATTCTTTCAGTGCGCCGATCGTTTCGTCGATCTCGCGGCTGTAATCGTCAAACATTTCCGGCTTGTCGTTCGGAATGTCGTATTTCATCTTCATCAGCTTGTCAAAAAGTCCTGTGCCGATTATGTCGGATACCGCCGCACCGCGTTTCAGTGCGTCCGTTGAGGCGTGATAAAGACGCAGTATGACGCGCATCATAAGCAGCTGCTTGCTCATGGGGACGTATGTGTCGTCCTTGTGGAATGCGTTCTGCTGCAGGAAGCCGACTCTTACTACCTTTGCCGTCTCAAGCACTATCTTCTGATCGTCGGGCAGTACGTCCGAGCCGATCAGTTTTACTATTTCCATGAGCTTGCTTTCCTCAAGCAGGATATTGCATATCTCCTGACGCACATCGAGGAAATCCTCGCCCACGTTCTTTTCATAAAACTCCGCGAATTCGGGGATATATTCTGAATAGCTCGTGAGCCAGTTTATAGCGGGATAGTGACGCGCGTATGCGAGCGGCTTGTCAAGCGCCATGAAGCAGCGCACGAAGCGCTTTGTGTTCTGTGTTACGGGCTCGGAGAAGTCCGAACCTGCGGGCGATACCGCGCCTATTATAGTGACGCTTCCGCGGTTTCCGGAAAGCGTGTTGCAGTTTCCGGCGCGCTCGTAGAATTCCGCAAGACGTGAAGGCAGGTACGCCGGGTAACCCTCCTCGGCAGGCATCTCTTCAAGTCGTCCGGATATCTCACGCAGAGCCTCCGCCCAGCGCGATGTCGAGTCTGCCATTATAGCGATGTCATATCCCATATCGCGGTAGTACTCCGCAATGGTTATGCCGGTGTAGATAGAAGCCTCACGCGCCGCAACGGGCATATTTGAGGTGTTTGCGATAAGCACCGTTCTGTCGGTGAGGTGATTTCCGCTTTTCGGGTCGATAAGCTCCGAGAATTCCTCAAGCACCTGCGTCATTTCGTTTCCGCGCTCTCCGCAGCCTATGTACACGATGATATCGGCGTCACACCACTTTGCGATCTGGTGCTGGGTCATGGTCTTGCCAGTACCGAAGCCGCCGGGTATAGCGGCAGTACCGCCCTTTGCGACAGGTACTATCGAATCGAGGATACGCTGGCCGGTGATAAGCGGGGTATTTATGGTTATGCGGTTCGCAACGGGACGCGGCGTTCTGATCGGCCATTTCTGGCACAGGGTAAGAACGATCTCTTCACCGTCGGCATCGACTTTGAGTATAGTATCATTGACTTTATACGAGCCGTCCGGAGCAGCGTATGTGACAATACACTTCTTTATCGTCGGCGGCACCATGGCTCTGTTTATGATAAGCGGCGACTCGCGGCACTCGGCATATATCTGTCCCGCGGAAAGCTCGTCGCCGGTCTTTGCAAGGACCTTGACATCAAAACTGCGTTCGGGGTCAATGGTGGGGATATCGCTGCCCTCGGTGACATAAACGCCGTCCGTTTTCCTCATGTCCGTGAGAGGACGCGCTATGCCGTCAAAGATAGCGGAGATTATTCCCGGTCCGAGAGTTACGCTCATGGGTGAGCCTGTACCCTCGACCTCCTCGCCTATTTTAAGACCCGCGGTGTTTTCGTACACCTGTATGGTGGTGAATTTGTCGCTGACACCTATGACTTCGCCTATAAGGTGTTTTTTACCGACATAGACCATCTCGCGCATTGCGAAGTCCTTTGTATCGCGCAGCTTGATTACGGGTCCGTTTATCGCATATATGGTATTGTTCATTATTCCGTGGATTCCTTTCAGAGCTGCATTTCCGATCTTGCGGAAAATGCGCTGCGCTCGTTCTCGAATGCGGTGTCGAGTGTAAGGTCGATGTATATGCCCTTTTCGGGGTATTTGAAGATAAGTCCGCCGAGTACTATGTTCCTGTCGGCAGCGGCTTTTGCGCCGTATCTGCCGGCGATCTTCTCCGCTGCGGCGAGGTCGGCCTTGCGGCAGTATATGCATACCGTTCCGTCGATCTTTTCACGGCGGTCGGCAGCTTCTGCGCAGCCGTTCAGATGAGCCTCGTATTTATCGGAGGCGGCAAGAGCTTCCAGCTCTTTTCCGATCTCCCCGAAAAGGTCGGCAACGAGTGAATTGCGGTGCATCAGCACCTTTCTGTCCGCGGCGTATCTGCGCTCGGACACACGCTTTCTCTCGTCGGCACGGTATTTCGACAGCTTTGTGCCGAGAACGCTGCCGCGGTCATTTTCCAAGCGCTCCAGTTCTTCTTTTATCATAGCCTCGGCACGCTTTTCGGCATCGGCTATCATATTTCTTGCATCGGCTTCGGCAGCGGCGTTAATATGCTGCTCGAATATCCCGAGCTTTGCAGACAGATCTGCCATTCCGCAGGTCCTCCTTTTTATCTCCGGAACGATAATCCGTCCCGAATCATGAATGTCTTATGTCCCGTCACGATTCACATTTTGATCCCGACCGCTTCGCTTACATATCTGCTCAGCGTTTCGGAGATATGTGAATCGCCGTGTCTGTCGGGTATCTCTACTATCAGCGGTCTGCGCAGGGTGAGTTTGAGTTCGGATATCTCCGGTCTGCACAGCTCGACCAGCTTCTTTGTGATGAACACGGTAGCGATATCGTCCTGTGCGGCAGCTTTTTTCAGCGCGTCCATGACCTCGTCGTGCTTATGCACGACAACACCCTCGACTCCGGCGATGCGCATACCCATCTGAGTATCGGCATTGTCGCTTATAAGGTAGCATCTCATAAACGTACTCCGTCAGCCGTTGAGTATAAGAATGGAAACGAGGATACCGTAAAGCGCAACACCCTCACCGAGCGCTACGAAGATAAGCGCCTTCGAGAAGGTCTTTTCGTCCTCGCTTACCGCGCCGATAGCTGCGGAAGCGGCTTTTCCTACCGCCATACCTGTCGCTATTGTCGCAAAGCAGGTCGGGAGAGCGGCTGCTATGTACTTCATACCGTCGGGAGAAACGGCTGCGGCAGCTGCGGGAGCCTCTGCGGAAGCAAGTATCGGCATGAATACGCACATAAGTATCATTGTGCCGAAGAAAAGACCGCCGTTCAGCAGTATAGCGCGCTTGCGGCTGAACTGTGCTCCGGTGTGGGCTTTATGTATAGCCCATACGAGCGGTATGATTATCATTGCGAGTGCAAAAAGCGGTAATAAATAAAGTATCATTGTTTTATCCTCCAAGGTGTTTATTATTTTGTTTAACTGATCTTTGTGCTCATCGAAACGCTCTTGAACGGTATGCCGCCGCTCTTGAAGTAACGGCTGAACAGCTCGTAGAATTCGAGACGGAGTACCTGAATGCCGACGATGAAACCTTCAAATCCGGTAACGAAGATGTTGCCGAAGATCATTACGATGATGCTGCCCACGCCGTCAAACATTTCGGATATTATGCTGAATACCAGCATAAGTCCCGCATGGCTGAGTATAAATCCGCCTATACGCAGATAAGACATGGTGTTCGACAGGAATGTGAGGCAGGTCTCGAAAATATCAATGAAGCCTTCGATTATGAATATGCCCACCGACTTCTTTTCGGGAGCGGGTCTGTCATCCATTTCGGCGAGCTTTGCTTTCAGCCCGGTGTCGATGTTTCCGCCGTTTTTCTTCACGTTCCTGCCCGATGCAAGACCGTGTGTCTCCATCTGATGCAGCAGCGGTTCCTTAAAGAATATCAGCAGTATCGGCAGCCCTATCAGGCATATAATATAAGCGGGTGTCAGCAGGTTGATGCCCAGTGCTATCGTGCAGCCGAAGCCTGCGACCAGCGAGGTGTACAGCACCATTCCGCAGATGCCGCTCGCGCCGAAGATGCCGGATTCGTAATCCCGCATTTTCAGGCTCACGAAGATGTTTATTATCATCGTCATGATTATCAGCGCCACACCGACCAGCAGTGCCATTATCAGCAGAAGCGTCGATGCCTGGAATACGTTTTCCGGCGCTTCCTTGTAGAACAGCGAATATATCGGCGGGAAGCGGAATATCGCAAAGTCCTTCAGCAGCTCCTCGTTTCCGAAGACCGAACCGTAAACGAAGCCGAATATCGTACTCGAAAAACCTATTCGGGTAAGAATCGGAGCAAGGCTGAATTTCGTGAATTTAGTAAGCAGCAGGCCGAGCAGTATTATGCATATTCCCTGCCCGACATCTCCGAACATCATTCCGTACAGCAGCATATATGTTATCGCCACTATCGGTGTCGGGTCAATCCCGTTCGCGGCGGGAAGCCCATACATCTTCACGAACATCTCGAACGGACGGAACAGCCGGTTGTTTTTCAGTATCACAGGTACGCCGCTGTCGTCCGGAGTTGTTTCACGGTAGCTGACAGTGATATCCCCGACATCATCCATAAGTTCGGAGAACCGTTTTTTCTCCTTTGTCGGTATGTAGCCCGAGAAGTGGAACTTGCTGTCGAAGACCGTGACATTGGTTCGCAGCTCATAGCTGCTGTTCGTCATTCTCAGCTTCGCATAGACCTTTGAGAGCTTTTCGCCCTCTTTGTCCGCGATCTTTTTCAGCTCTTCCTCTATCTCGTTTACCCTCGCGAGCTCACCGTCCATTTCTTCGAGCAGCATATGCGCTGCCTGATCTGAATTGCCCTTGAGGTAATCCGGGAGTACTGTCCGCTCAAAACCGAGACTGTTGAACAGATAGTCGATGCTGTTCTTTTCGTCCGCGGGAGTAAGGTACAGACACCATGTGAAGTTTTCCTTCGACTCGAAGGGGTAGAAGCTGAACAGCCTGTCCTCGTAAAATGCGAGCTTTCTCATGCTGCCGTTGGGTATCCTGCCGAACCTTGCTTTCACATACCTGCACGTCAGAAGCTCGGAGATATCGGCATCAAGCCCAGAAAACCGCAGCAGATTGTGATATATCGCCGCTTCCGCGCGAAGCTCCCCGTTCAGCCGCAGCTTTTCCTCCGACAGCTCCGACTGCATTTTGTCTATGCTGTCGAGGTACTTCTTGAAATCGGTGGGTGTGGTGTACTCGATGTCGTCGTAGGACGAATTCTCGTCGAGCTTCACACCGAGCGATTCCGCAAGAGCCTTCGTGCGTTTTATCATTCGCTCATAAACGCCCTTGTCCTTGAGGTTTTTCGCGGTGAACTCGGTACCGGACGTATCCGGAGGCGGGTTTATGTGGAAGGCTCCGCTTTCGCAGCATTTCGTGAGAGTTTTGCTTATCTTTCGCAGATTGCCCTCTATATACACCAGCGTAACTTTCTCAATTGCCATTATTCGCCGTGTCCTTTCCTACAGACTGCCGTTTATGACGGCTGTCCGTATCGTACTTAATAAATAAGATATTTCTCCGTTTCCTCCGGCGGGAGACCGTATCGCAGACCCTCGATTATCCTGCACAGGTTCGTGCATTCTGTCCTGAACAGCATCATAAGGGAGTAGAGGGATTCCATTTCGTTGTCACTTACCGCGAGACGGTGCCGGAAATATTTGTGATCCGCTTTGTTTACGCTTATCTCCGGGATATCGGAATACGCCGGTACTGCCGCGCGTATCTTCACAAACAGGTCACGCAGCGCCGAAACGGAGTCCTGCGCTTTCAGCGCTTCCTTTATATCCCTCGGACGCAGCTTGTTATGATACGGGATAAGCATCTCTGTAATGTTGTTGTCGCTGCCGAAGGTGCTTCTCAGACGGTAACACATCAGCAGGTTGTCCGCGTCCACCTTGCGCAGGAAGAATTCCCTGAGCTGTTCGGCTTCGGCTCCTCTTTCGGTCTTGTCGATCTGCTCAAACGCCCATTTGACATAGCAGACGTTTATCATGGTAACGATGCGGTTTATGTCGGGATTCGGTTCGTTTAACAGCGGCTCCAGCGGTTTGTGGTACATCGTGCCTTTTAAGGCTTCCGATACATTCGTGAGGTTCTTTGACGCCGCGAGACGAAACGGGTCGATATCGAGGTGGACCGATATATATTCGGGATATGACAGCACGAAATTCTCCTGATTGCCCCCATTTACGGCTATTATAGCCTTTATGAGCTGCTCACATTCGAGCTGCTTTATGTGGAAGTCCATTATCCCCGTCCTGCCGTCGGCGACATAGCGGCAGACGCGCATATAGTTGTCGAACGCATTCTTGTGGATAAGTTCTTCCGCCTGTTTACGGTGTATGGTAGATTCCGCCGTATCCTCGAAGGTGCCGGCGTAAAGCGGCTTTGTTTTGAGATACGCTATAGCTGCCGCTATTGTTCCTTTATGTGTAAGGCTTATGTAGTCATCCTTCTTGAGGAATTTCCCGTACACTGCCCGCGCTTTTGCGGTCACTGCGTTGTTTGCCAAGCCGTTTCGCACCTCCCGTCCGGTTTAAATCAGATTCAGCATACGATCAGCCGAGATCGAGGATCCTGTCGGTGATCTCTTTTTTCCATTTATCTCTGCCTGCCGCCATTTTCTCGTCGAGCAGACGGCATTTCTCCTCCGCGGCTTTTTCGGCTTCCGCAATATCGCGGTCTGAGACCGATCTTATCTCATCCATGCGGGCTTTCATCTCTTCCGAGAGCTTTTCGGAGTTCTCTCCCGCGATCTGTTCTTTTTTTCTGCCGGCTTCCGCGAGTATGGCTTCCGCCTTTTTTGCCGCTTCATCGGCAGCGGCTCTTGCTTTCCTGTCCATTTCGATGATCGCGGCCACGGAATTATCCATATTGAGCCCTCCTTATCTGTTTTACGCTGCCCGGATATACCGGAAGCGTTTGCACGCATAGTACACAAAAAATCAAAATATATACCTATTTATAATATACCATTTTCACAAAAAAGTCAACGTAAAAATGTAACTAAATTAAACGGTTGAATTACTGCAATTTTTCGCGTTCAAGAAAAATACATATTTTTTTGATTTTGCTATTGACAAGCGATAAAAAATGTGATAAAATAAATTCTTGTAAACCCGTTATGGAGAAGTCGCGTAGCTGGTCGAGCGCGCACGATTGGAAATCGTGTAACCGTCAAAAGCGGTTCGAGGGTTCGAATCCCTCCTTCTCCGCCAAAAAAATAACCCGCCAAAGGCGGGTTATTTTTTTGTATTATTCATTATTCACTATTCACTATTCATTATTTACTACTCGTCATTCTTCATTCGTTATTTGTTATCCACTATTATTCTGCCAATATAAATACGCAAAACGTTCGATCCCCCGCCGAGGACGGGGGACAGAACAGAACCTTTGCCGCCGGTGAGCTGCTCATCACCCCTGCGCATTAAGACCGAAGCTCACGGACAGAGCGCTGTCAACGCGGTGCATATCCGCGCTGCCGAGTTCTCCCATACGTTCTTTGAGCCGCTTTTTATCTAATGTACGGACCTGTTCGAGAAGCACGACCGAGTCCTTTGCAAGTCCGCAGTTCACCGCGTCGAGCGATATATGTGTCGGGAGCTTCGCCTTTTCGCGCTGGCTTGTTATCGCCGCGGCTATCACGGTAGGGCTGTGGCGGTTGCCTATATCGTTCTGCACGATAAGCACCGGACGGACACCGCCCTGTTCCGAACCGACGACGGGACTTAAGTCGGCGTAGTATATCTCTCCGCGTTTGATAGTCATATTTATTACCGTCCTTTCAGATGTTGTCTTCTGTTTATATTTTTAACACTGCGGCGGCATTTATACAGCACCGCCCCTATATATTTTATTTTGCGGACAGGCGTTATGTGAATCGCGGCGGGAGCTTTTACGGGAACGTAATCCTGCAAGTTTTTCTTGACTTTTTTGCAGAAATATGTATAATTAAAGGTGGTGATGTTATGAAAAAAAGAACGGCGGCTTTTCTGGCGTGCCTTACTGCAATGACAGCGTTTGCCGGCTCCTGCGGAGGAAATACTGCCGCGCAGACAACGGCTCCGGCTCCCGCAGCGGCAGTAACGGAGCAGACTGTGCAGAGCACCGTATCCGAAACGCAGACCGAGGCGGTGACGGAAGCGGCTCCCGAAACGTCAGCAGTGATAAATGAAAACCTTACTCCCGAAGAGATGATAATACAAAGTTCGTTACTTGACATGGGCAGCCCCGAGCGCTTTGCAGACAAGCTCTCCAAAGCAGCAAACGGCGAAGAGATCACCGTGGCTTACATAGGCGGTTCGATCACCGAGGGCTATACCGTTGAACCGGAACAGTGCTGGGCGTACCTGACACATCAATGGCTGTGCGGCCAGTACCCCGACGCGAAGATAAACTACGTCAATGCCGGACTTAGCGGAACGCCGTCCACGCTGGGACTTATCCGTGCGGACAGGGACGTGATAGCCCCCTGCGGCGAGCCGGATATCGTGTTTATCGAATTTGCGGTGAACGATGCGAACGACCCGGTGAACAAGGAAGCATACGAGAGCCTTGTGCGCAAGATGCTTACCCTTGACAGCAAGCCCGCTGTGGCGCTGATATTCATGCGGACGGACAACGGCTACAGCTGTCAGGACTGGCAGAAGGAAGTCGGATATCTCTATCATCTGCCGATGATAAGCATAAACGACGCGCTCACAAAGGCGATAGACGACGGGGTCATGACATGGGAGGACTACTCCAATGACGGAGCCCACCCGAATCCCGAAGGCTGCAAATTCATCACGGAAGCGATAAAGTATATGTTTGAAGCGTTCCGCGGGAACGGCGACCGTCTCCCCGATGTTGACGCGAACGATATCGCTCCGATATACGGCGATGATTTCGTTAATATGCATCTGCACGACAGCGCAGATCTTACTCCCGTATCTGCGGGAGAGTATGAGAACAGCGCTCCGCTGACGGCTTTCCCGAACGCCTGGACACGCAAGACAGGCGAAAACGAGGGCATCTCCTTCGATATGGAATTCGACGATCTGTTTATCGTATATCACTGCAACAAGAACAAGCATTTCGGCACTGCCGATGTGTATGTTGACGGAGAGAAGAAGTGCGAGGTGAACAGCTTCGCGGAGGACGGCTGGAGCAACCCCGTGCCGCAGCTGATAATGCGCGGTGACGGCGTGAAGCCGCACAGGGTGGAGATAAAACTGCAGGGCGACGGCGAAAAGACCTATTTCGGGATACTCGCTTTCGGCTGTACAAATGAGGAACTCACGTCCCCGGGGACGTAAGATATAAGGTAAAACTGGAGGGAAAATACAATGGCAGATAACAAGGCAAAAGCAGCAGCCGAGAAGGGCAAGGGATTCTTAAAGGAATTCAAGGAATTCGCTCTTAAAGGCAACGTAATGGATATGGCAGTCGGCGTACTGATAGGCGGAGCTTTCTCCGGCATCGTGACCGCGCTCACAAGCGACTTCATCAATCCGCTGATCGCATCTATCGGCGGTGCCGACATCGCGGGTATGATCAGACTCCCGTGGGTCAACTATGAAGGACTCGATCCCGAGCAGGCAGCTGCTCTGTCTCTCAACTACGGCAACTTTATCACAACGGTCATCAACTTCCTCATCATGGCTCTCATCATCTTCCTGCTGATGAAGGGCATAAACAAGCTCATGTCGCTCGGTAAGAAGAAAGCGGAAGAAGAAGCAGCCGCTGCTCCGCCTCCGGAGCCGTCCAAGGAAGAAGTTCTCCTCACCGAGATACGCGATCTCCTCGCCGCACAGAAGAAAGAATAAGCGCGGAGCCTGTGCCGAATATCTCAATAATAAACAGACGGTTGAGTGTATGACATTCAGCCGTCTTTTATTGTTAAAATTCAGAATAATACTTGACATATCGGTATAAAGCTGATATAATACGAAAATGAGAATGATTTTCAATTTCGTCCGGCAGCAAGGATAAAAGGAAGGAGTGAGCTATATGGCAGGCAGAAAGCATTCTGCGCTTCTGGTGATAACGGCGGCAGTACTGTGCTTTGCCGTACTCGGCTCGTTCCTGTTCATCACTGCGGGCGCCGGACATAACTGCACCCATGATGACGACTGCGCGGTCTGCCGTATGATAGACGCGTATATCTGCTCACTGCGCTGTGTGCTTGCCGTAACGGCGGTGTTTGTGTGCGGTGTCGCAGCCGCGGCTTTCACTGCGGCTTTATTCCGCGCGGGAACTTCCCTGCGCCCCGTTACGCTTATATCACTGAAAACAGAGCTTCGCAATTGAGCCGTTCTTTGTAACTGACGGCAGCTTTCGGGCTGAATGCAATACCGCATTGTCCGCAGCTGCATATATTTCATGAACGGTATGTTATTTCAATTTACGGAGGTCTTTTTATTATGTCAAAAATGAGAATTGCCGCTTTTTCTGCGGCTGTATCAATGCTTATCGCCGGAGCATCCGGCTGTGCGCAGAGCGCTTCCGCGGCTTCTGTTCCGGACGATAAAGCGGATAAGATAAAGATAGTATGCACAATATTTCCCGAATACGACTGGGTAAAGCGGATAATGGGCGACAAAGCCGACAATGCGGAGATAACCTATCTGCTCGGCAGCGGTATCGACCTGCACAACTTCCAGCCTACGGCAAACGATATGATCGGGATATCTGACTGCGACCTGTTCCTTTATGTCGGCGGCGAATCCGACGAATGGGCGGAGGATGCTCTCGAAAGTGCGGTCAACAAGGATATGAAAGCAATTAATCTGCTTGAGACCGTTGGTGACAGAGTAAGGACAGAAGAAATAAAAGAGGGAATGCAGGCAGAGGAAGAGCATGAGCATCACCACGATGACGATGATGACGAAGAAGATCATGACGAAGATCACGACCATGAGCATCATCACGACGACGAGCCCGAATATGACGAGCACGTCTGGCTGTCGGTAAAGAACGCGAAGCTGATATGCGCGGAGATAGCGGATAAGCTGTGTGAAATAGACGTGCAGAACGCAGACACATACAAGTCAAACCTCGCGGCTTATACGGCGGAGCTTGACGCGCTGGACAGCGATTTTGCCGCACTTGCGGAAAACGCGAAGGAAAAAACGCTGATATTCGGTGACCGGTTCCCGTTCCGTTATTTTACCGACGATTACGGGCTTGATTATTACGCGGCGTTCGTCGGCTGCTCCGCGGAAACCGAAGCGAGCTTCGAGACCATAGTATTCCTTGCACGCAAGGCCGACGAGCTTGGCGCAAAGACGATATACACGATCGAAAAATCCGATAAGTCGATAGCGCAGACGATAATAAACAGCACTGCCTCCAAAGACCAGACAATAGCGGAACTCAACTCGCTCCAGTCGGTCAGCATGGCGCAGGCAGACGGCGGCGACAGCTATATCTCGCTTATGCGCAGAAACTATGATGTTCTGAAAGAAACTCTGAAATAAAGGACGTGACACGATTGGGCAACCTGCTCTACTGCAAGGATATCTCCCTCGGCTGGGAGGGACAGACCGTAGTAAGCGGACTGAATTTCAACATATCCGAGGGCGACTATCTCTGCATACTCGGAGAGAACGGTTCCGGCAAAAGCACGCTGATAAAGGCGCTGCTCGGACTGAACAAGCCCGTTTCCGGTATGCTGATACAGCCTGCGGGTATGAAAGCGGGCGATATCGGTTATCTGCCGCAGCAGACCGCTGTACAGCGGGACTTCCCCGCTTCGGTGCGCGAGATAGTCATGTCGGGCTGTCTGCCGAGAAGCGGACTGCGCCCGTTCTATACAAAAGAGGAAAAGCAGCTTGCCGAAAGTACCATGTCAAGACTCGGCATAACCGATCTTGCACCCCGCTGCTACCGCGAACTGTCCGGAGGACAGCAGCAGCGGGTACTGCTTGCCCGGGCGCTGTGCGCGGCACAGAAGGTGCTGCTGCTCGACGAGCCCGTAACGGGACTTGACCCCAAGGCGCAGCTCGGACTTTACGAGCTTATTTCCGGACTCAATAAAAACGGTGTTACTATAATAATGGTATCGCACGATTTCGCCGCGGCAACGACGTACGCCTCACACATTCTCCACATAGGTGCGCATCACCAGCTTTTCTTCGGCACAACAGAAGATTATCTTGCAAGTGATGTAGGAAAGATGTTTTCGGAGAGGACGGTGTCCGGCGATGAATGAATTTGCGGAAAAGCTGCAATTATATTTCAGCTATCCGTTCGTGTGGTACGCGCTTATAGTGGGACTGCTGATTGCGCTGTGCTCTTCACTTCTTGGCGTGACGCTGGTGCTGAAACGGTTTTCGTACATAGGCGACGGCCTTTCTCACGTTGCTTTCGGCGCTATGGCTGTGGCGGGGCTGGTCGGACTTACCAACGATATGTATATCGTCCTGCCGATAACGGTGTTATCCGCCGTGCTTCTCCTGCGGACGGGACAGAACGCGAAGATAAACGGCGATGCGGCGATAGCGATGATCTCGGTAGGTGCGCTTGCCGTCGGATATATGCTGATGAATGTATTTCCGTCCTCGGCGAATATTACAGGCGATGTCTGCACGACGCTGTTCGGTTCGACCTCGATACTTACGCTGAAAGAAACGGACGTTATCGTCTGCATAATCATGTCGATCGTTGTAATTGCCGCGTTTCTGCTGTTTTATCACAAGATATTCGCGGTGACTTTCGACGAGAATTTCATGAAGGCCGCGGGAGTAAAAGCGGGCGTGTATAATCTTATAATAGCGATAATAACCGCGCTCATCATCGTGCTTGCGATGAACCTTGTGGGCTCGCTGCTGATATCGGCGCTGATAATATTCCCGGCGCTGTCGGCTATGCGGCTGTTCAGGAGCTTCCGCAGCGTGGTCATCTGCTCGGCGTGCGTGTCGGTATTCTGCGCGGGCACGGGGATATTCACATCAATAATGGCGGGTACGCCTGTCGGTTCCACTATCGTTGTGACCGATATCGCGGTATTCTTTATATTCTGCCTGCTGTCACTGTTCGGAAGGAGGAAAGCCGGATGAGAAAATATATAAAAGGGGCTGTGCCGGTACTACTGGCGGGAGCAATGCTCTGTTCCTGCTCCGATAATACCATAGCGGACAGAAACACCATGATCGACGATATCATAAACGAGGCGGTAAGTTCCGCGGAAGCCGAGAACAGCGCGGCGATATCTTCTGTTGAGGAAAAAGCGGCGGAAGCTGCTTCAAAGGCGGAGACAACGACAGCCGCAGTAACTGCCGTAACAAAAAACAGCCCGTCTTCGCAGGAGAATGCTCCCGGAATGAACGAGCCTGTTGATATGGATCTGACGACGATGAACGCGACAATGATCTATTCGATAATATACGATCTTATGATAAAGCCGAACGATTACTACGGCAAGAGCTTTATGGTGGACGGGTATTTCGATACGATGTCCAACGATGAGCTGGGGACGAGATACTTCTTTGTAGTGGTGCCGGACGCCACAGCCTGCTGTGTGCAGGGTCTCGAATTCAAGCTACCGGAGGGAAAGGTCTATCCCGACGACTTCCCCGAACCGGGAACGGATATCCGCGTGCGGGGAGTTCTCGGCAGCTATGAGGAACTCGGGCAGAGCTACGCGTATATACAGGCTGATACGATGACAGTACTGTGACGCGCAGCGGAGATATTCGGTGATATCAAGGGAGAGGGAAGCCGGATCCGGCAGACCCGGCTCCCTTTTTTGTTCCTGTCGGAACTGCTTTATTCGTGAGGGAACACCGGCAGTTTTTCAAGGAATATGATATCGTCACGGTCGGCGGCTTTGCCTTCCGCGAGAACGGCGGCTTTGCCGGCTATGATGCCGCCCGCCTTCTCAACAAGCGCTTCTATTGCGATAAGGGAGTTTCCGGTGCTGATAACGTCGTCGAGGATAAGCACTTTCTTTCCCGCTATCTGCGAAGCGTCCTCCTGCGAAAGGTAAAGAGTCTGCATACCGAGCGTGGTTATGGATCTTACGTTAACGCTTATCGGGTCGGTCATATAGAGCTTAAGGCTTTTCCGGCAGACGAAGTAATTCTTTCCGCTCTGGCGTGCGGCTTCATAGGCTATCGGAATTCCCTTGGTCTCGGAGGTAACGATAACGTCGAATTCCGGTACCTTTTTAAGCAGCGCTTCGGTGCAGGCTACAGTGAGCTCCACATCGGAGAACATAATGAACGCGGCGATATCCAGCTTTTCACCGGCTTGGCAGAGCGGGAGCTCGCGCGTAAGTCCCGCAACGTTAAGTGTATATGTTTTCATGGTATTTCCTTCTTTCGGGTGAGATCATAACTGAATTATACCATAAATATATAGGGCTGTCAATTGTGCGGGGAACAAAATGCCCCCTTCCGGTGTATCGGAAGGGGGGTTAAGGTTTAATTGTTCAATGTAACAATTAACGAATCTTTACCGTTTGTGTTTACTTTTTTTACGATATCAAGTGTTAAAAGATACTCTTTGAATTTATCTCTCGATTCATTTGTTTTGGCTATGCCATATCTGCTTGGTGTTATATAACACTGTTTATCTGGATTGTTGCGTGCCATTTCAATCATATCTTCTATGAGTTTTTCTTTGAATTCTTCTGGAATAATCATTTTAATTTGTCCTTTCATAATCATTTTTTATAGTCAAGTTCAAACAGATAATCTGCGTTATCTAAAGATATAAACGGCGTTAACTCTTCATCAAATCCAAATCTTATCTTGCATTCTTTATATGTGTTGATTAATTCATCAGGAAATTCAGCCATTAAATAAAATGTGGATGATTTTAATGGTTCGAGTTTTGTCATGCCCACTGAACCAGCAAAATTTATACGTATACTATACGTATATTTATCATCTGCTATTATTTCTCCCGGAATAGAAAATCTTTCAAATGCTTCTTTATAAGTATTTTTTATTGTCCCCTTAGCATAAAAAAAAGTTTCACCATCTTCCGTCTTCCAATATGATATATCTGTTGACTGTATCTTCTTTGCTTCGCCTATTTCTTCAATTGTCATCTCTAAAATATCTGTTGTAATTTTTTCATTAAGCGAAATCTGCTTAATTTCTTTATTTTTTGATGTTGTAGGTGTTTTATCCGTTGATATTTTTATAACGAATGCAGAGTCATCATCATTGGAGGATGAATTTCCATTCTGGCTTTGATTACCACAACCGGATGCATATAACAACATTAACAATGCAATACCGATTATTCCTGACTTTATTATTGTTTTTTTCATAAAAATCCCTCCAAAAAATTGCAAAATACCTCACTTTATGCTATAATATAAAATTAGGTATATTTTGCCTTCGGAGAATATTGTTATCCTATTCTCCATAATATATTATACTCATTGCAATGAATTTTGTCAATAATAAATCTTCACTGCAATAAAGTTTTATGTTTTGTACAAAAATCAGAGGTGATCGTTGTGGATTTTTATGACAGAATCCGTGCGTTATGCAAAGAAAAACATACAAGTGTTACGACCATGCTTTTGGAACTCGGAATGAGCACAGGCTGTACGGGTAACTGGAAAAAAGGACAGCTGCCGAAAGGCGACGCGCTCGCTGCTGTCGCTGACTACCTCGGCACCTCTATAGACTATATAATATTCGGAGAATACCGCAACGACATCACCGACGATGAACAGCAGCTCCTCGACCTTTATCGTCAGACACCAGAACGCGCAAAATACAAAGTCCTCTGCGACCTTGAAAAGATCGTTGAGGAAGAAATAGAGAAACTCGCCAAAGAAAAAGGCGCAGGATAAAGATGTTATAGACCGGCAGGAAACACTCCCGCCGGTATTTTTATATAAACAAAAAATTTTTTCAAAAATGTATTGACAAATTAAGAACTTTGTGATATTATTTAGCTAAACCGATGATGCGGAGATAAAGATGATCAATGACTCAACAGAGAGTCCGGGCAGGTGAGAGCCGGATGTGATACAGGTCGTCAAATGGCCCGCAGAGGGCGCAGTCGGAACAAAGGCGGAAGCCTCCGGGGAAACTGCGACGCGTGGATATGCGTTAGTTATCGGGGATATGCTTGTATCCCGCAAAGGGCACAGCTATATTTATAGGCTGTGAATCAAGGTGGCACCGCGAGTAATTGTAATGTACTCGTCCTTGACTTTGTTTAAAGTCGGGGACGGGTTTTTGTTTTATAAACCGCCGTTCTTGGCACAAGCACATCGATCCGGAAAAAACAGGAAAGGCAGGAACACACATCATGCACACATTTTATCCCGACCGCGAGACCGCGAAGAAATATGCCGAGACCGGCAGATACGATGTTATGCCGGTATGCTGCGAGATACTCTCGGATATGTTCACCCCGCTGCGGGTGCTCAGCATACTGAAAAACGTATCGACACACTGCTATATGCTCGAATCCGTTTCGGAGCAGGCAACATGGGGAAGATACACATTCCTCGGCTATGACCCGAAATCGGAACTCAACTGCGTTGACGGAGTTCTCCGCTGCGGTGATCTTACCGTTAAGACCGATGATCCGTCCGGCTTTATCCGCCAGATGCTCGCAAGATACAGGAGCCCGAAGATAGCAGGGCTCCCGGCATTCACCGGCGGACTTGTGGGTTACTTCTCCTACGACTTTCTCGGCTACACGGAGCCGTCGATCAGAACGGACACCGAGGACACGGAGAAATTCAAGGACGTCGATCTGATGCTGTTTGACAAGGTCATAGCGTTCGACAACAGTCTGCAGAAGATAATCCTCATTGTGAATATCGGCATAGGAAAAGACGACGATGTCGCGACGGAATATAACCGTGCCGAGCGCGAAATCGAAAATATGATCGATCTGCTGAAAAACGGCGAGAGAAAGCGCGAACCCTCCGGACATATCACCGGGGAGATCACCCCGCTGTTCAACAAGGAGCAGTACTGCGGAATGGTCGAGAAGGCGAAGGAGCATATCCGCGAGGGAGATATCTTCCAGATAGTGCTGTCGAACCGCCTTTCCGCTCCGTTCGAGGGCAGCCTGCTGAACACCTACAGAATGCTCCGGACGATAAATCCGTCGCCGTATATGTTCTACTTCTCCGGTACGGACGTTGAGGTCGCGGGTGCATCTCCCGAAACGCTGGTGAAGCTCGAAAACGGCGTGCTGCACACATTCCCGCTTGCCGGAACGCGTCCGAGAGGAAAAACGCCGGAGGAGGACAAGGCTCTCGAAGAAGAACTTCTGCGGGACGAAAAGGAGCTTGCCGAGCACAATATGCTGGTCGATCTCGGCAGAAACGACCTCGGCAGGATCAGCAGATTCGGCACTGTGGAGGTAGAGAAGCTGCACAGCATAGAGCGCTACTCGCACGTTATGCACATAGGTTCTACGGTGCGCGGCATAATACGGGAAGACAAGGACGCGATCGATGCGGTGAACGCGGTGCTTCCCGCGGGGACGCTGTCGGGTGCGCCGAAGATAAGGGCGTGCAGGCTGATAAACGAGCTTGAAAACAACAAGCGCGGCATATACGGCGGTGCGATAGGATATCTGGCGTTCAACGGAGACCTTGACACCTGCATAGCGATAAGGATAGCATACAAGAAAAACGGAAAGGTATTCGTGAGGAGCGGAGCCGGAATAGTCGCGGATTCCGTTCCCGAAAAGGAATACGAAGAGTGCATAAACAAGGCGAAGGCGGTAATGAACGCGCTGAAGGAAGCGGGTGAACTTGACGAATGATACTGCTTATAGACAACTACGACAGCTTTTCATACAATCTGTATCAGTATATCGGCGAGATAGAGCCGGATATAAAAGTGATACGCAATGATGAGATGACAGCGGAGGAGATAATTGCTCTTGCTCCGGAAAGGATAATCATTTCACCGGGTCCCGGCAGACCCGAAGACGCGGGAGTGATAATCGACGTTGTGCGCAAGGCGGGAAAGACGATACCGATACTCGGCGTATGTCTCGGACATCAGGCAATATGCGCCGCGTTCGGAGCGGGGATAACCTACGCGAAACGCCTTATGCACGGCAAACAGTCCGAGGTAAAGTTTGACCGGAGCTGCCCGCTGTTTAAGGATATCCCGGAAAAAGCGCCTGTCGCGAGATATCATTCCCTCGCCGCAGACGAGGAAACGATGCCCGAATGCCTTAAGGTCACGGCACGCACCTGCGACGGTGAGATAATGGCAGTCGCACATGAGGAATACCCCATATACGGAGTGCAGTTCCACCCGGAGTCGATCATGACACCGGACGGAAAACAGATGCTCAAGAGCTTTTTAAGAAGGGGCCCTGCCCCTCAACACCCCGCCAGCCCCCTTTAAAAAAGGGTGCTGAACCCCCTAAATAAGTAGCTGTATTTCAGAGTGTACAGCTATGGGCAGCTTTTGACTGAAATGCAGTGGGGTTGGTGCAATATAGATAAGACTATCTATCAGAGATGCTGCCCCGTCGATAGAAGAATAAAACTACGCAAAACACCCCGTCCGCCGCAGGCGGACGGAAGAACCGAAAATCAAACACAGGAGGACACAGAAATGATAAAGGAAGCAATTGTAAAGATAGTTCAGAAGCAGGATCTTACATACGATGAAGCGTATGCGGTAATGAATGAAATAATGAGCGGCGAGACCACACCCACACAGAACGCGGCGTTCCTCGCGGCGCTTTCCACAAAGAGCGCAAAAGCCGAGACAATCAACGAGATCTCAGGCTGTGCGGCAGCTATGAGAGACCATGCAACGAAGGTAGAACACGATTTCGATGTGCTTGAAATAGTGGGAACGGGCGGCGACAACGCCGGCAGCTTCAATATCTCCACTACATCGGCAATGGTTATAGCCGCTGCGGGAGTGAAGGTAGCAAAGCACGGCAACCGTGCCGCATCGTCAAAGTGCGGTGCCGCCGACTGCCTCGAAGCTCTCGGCGTGAATATCGACCTCTCGCCGGACAAATGCCGTGAGCTGCTCGATAAAGCGGGTATCTGCTTCCTGTTCGCGCAGAAATATCACACCTCGATGAAGTATGTAGGCGCGATACGCAAAGAGCTCGGCTTCCGCACCGTGTTCAATATCCTCGGACCGCTCACGAACCCTGCGAGCCCGCAGTATATCGTGCTGGGCGTTTATGACGAATACCTTGTTCAGCCGATAGCGCAGGTTCTTACGACTCTCGGAATGAAGCGCGGAATGGTCGTTTACGGGCAGGACAAGCTTGACGAGATCTCTATGAGTTCTCCGACAATGGTGTGCGAGTTCCGCGACGGCTGGTACAAGACATACTCCATAAAGCCGGAGGATTTCGGGTTCGCAAGATGTGAGAAGTCCGAGCTGACCGGCGGTACTCCGGAAGAGAATGCCGCGATAACGAGAGCGATACTTGGCGGTACGGACAGGGGCAGCAAGCGCAGCGCGGTGCTGATGAACGCGGGAGCCGCGATATATGTCGGCGGCAAGGCGGATTCCTTCGATGAGGGTGTAAAGAAGGCAGCAGAGCTGATAGACAGCGGAGCGGCGCTTGAAGTCCTCGATAAATTTGTGAAGATATCGAATGAGTAAGAATATGGAAAATATACTTGAAAAAATAGCGGAAAGTACACGGAAACGTGTCGAGGCGGCAAAGGAACGCGTTCCGGCGGATAAGATGAAAGCGGAAGCGCTCGCTATGCCGAAACTCGGGTTTGAATTTGAAAAGGCACTGAAAAAGCCGGGTATCTCGTTTATCTGCGAGTGCAAGAAAGCCTCCCCGTCAAAAGGACTTATCTCGGAGGACTTCCCTTATCTCGATATTGCGAGAGAATACGAAGCATATCATGCCGACTGCATAAGTGTGCTTACCGAGCCGGAATTCTTTCTCGGCAGCACGGAGTATCTCCGTGAGATTGCCGCGGCGGTGAAGATACCCTGCATACGCAAGGATTTCACGATAGACGAATATATGATATATGAAGCGAGGACTCTCGGAGCATCGGCAGTGCTGCTGATATGCTCACTGCTCGGTGAGGACAGGCTTCGCGAGTATATCGGTATATGCGATACTCTCGGACTGTCGGCGCTGGTTGAAGCCCATGACGAGAACGAGATCAGAGCCGCGCTGAATGCGGGAGCAAGGGTCATCGGCGTAAACAACCGTGATCTGAAAAATTTCTCCGTCAGCACGGACAATGCGGTCAGACTGAGAAAACTCGTACCGGAGAATGTTGTGTTTGTCGCGGAAAGCGGTATTCGTTCCGCGGAAGATATCGAGGTATTGAAGAATGCGGGCGTGAACGCTGTGCTTGTCGGTGAAACGCTGATGCGTGCGAAGGACAGGGGCGTTAAGCTGCGGGAACTGCGGGGTGATAAGATGCCGAAGATCAAGATATGCGGGATAATGCGCGAGGAGGACTGCCTTTTCCTGAATAGTCTGGAAGAGCTGATGCCGGATATGGCGGGCTTCATCTTCTGGGAGAAGAGCCGCAGATATATCACGCCGGAGACCGCGCTGAAATTCAGAAATATACTTGACCGCCGCATAAAAACGGTCGGGGTTTTCGTGGACGAAAAGCCGGACAGGATAATTGAGATCGCGGCGGCAGGTGCGATAGATGTGATACAGCTCCACGGCGACGAGGATTTCTCGACGATACTTTATCTGAAAATGAAGACGGGACTTCCGATAATGAAAGCATACACAGTCGGCGGTGCGGTGGATATCGCTCCGGCACTGCGTTCAAACGCGGATATGCTTCTGCTCGACAACGGGCGCGGCACAGGCGAGAGCTTCGACTGGGACAACCTTGAGGATGTTGACAGGCTGTTCTATCTTGCGGGAGGACTCGACCCGGACAATGTCGGAGACGCGGTGCGCAGATACACACCATACGGCGTTGACGTAAGTACCGGTGTCGAGACGGACGGAAAAAAAGATTACGACAAGATAAGACGGTTCATTCATACCGCGAAAACGGCGGGAGCATTTTAGTGAATAATTCCGGGTTTGCGCAAAGAGCGCATATCCGGACTGTGACAGGAACGGAAACTTCTGGCTATGGATAAATGAAAGGAATATTGATATGAGCAACGGAAGATTTGGAATACACGGCGGACAGTATATCCCCGAAACGCTTATGAATGCTGTCACCGAGCTGGAGGAAGCATATAACAGATACAAGGACGACCCGCAGTTCAATGCGGAGCTTACCGAGCTGTTCAATGATTATGCGGGCAGACCGTCAAGGCTGTATTACGCAGAAAAGCTCACAAAGGAGCTGGGCGGCGCGAAGATATACCTCAAGCGCGAGGATCTGAACCATACCGGAGCGCACAAGATAAACAACGTGCTCGGACAGGCTCTGCTCGCGAAGAAAATGGGAAAGACAAGGCTGATAGCCGAGACCGGCGCGGGTCAGCACGGAGTTGCCACAGCAACAGCCGCGGCTCTCATGGGAATGGAATGTGTCGTTTTCATGGGCGAGGAGGACACGAAGCGTCAGGCGCTCAACGTGTACAGAATGAAGCTGCTCGGAGCGGATGTCATCGCGGTAAAGGACGGCACAGCGACACTTAAGGACGCGGTCTCCGCTACGTTCCGCGAGTGGACAAACCGTATTGCCGATACGCACTACTGCCTCGGTTCTGTAATGGGACCCCACCCGTTCCCCACGATAGTAAGGGATTTTCAGGCGGTTATTTCCAGGGAGATAAAGCAGCAGATGCTCGAAAAAGAGGGAAGACTCCCCGATGTTGTAATGGCTTGTGTAGGCGGCGGTTCCAACGCTATCGGAACTTTCTATAATTTCATAGAGGACGCGGACGTAAGACTTATCGGCTGTGAGGCGGCGGGACGCGGCATAGACACATTCGAGACCGCGGCGACTATAAATACCGGCAAACTCGGCATTTTCCACGGAATGAAGTCGTACTTCTGCCAGGACGAATACGGTCAGATAGCGCCTGTATATTCGATATCCGCGGGACTTGACTACCCCGGAATAGGACCGGAGCACGCACACCTGCATGATATCGGACGCGCGGAGTATGTTGCGGTAACGGACGATGAGGCGGTGAACGCGTTTGAGTTCCTCGCGAAAACGGAGGGCATAATCCCGGCGATAGAGTCGGCGCACGCCGTTGCCCACGCGATAAAGATAGCTCCGGAAATGGATAAGGACAAGATAATCGTAATAACGATCTCCGGACGCGGAGACAAGGACTGCGCCGCAATAGCGCGTTACAGAGGGGAGAATATCTATGAGTAATATAAAGGAAGCCTTCAGAAACGGGAAAGCGTTTATCCCGTTCGTGACCTGCGGAGATCCCGACCTTGAAACGACCGGGAGGATAGTCCGTGAAATGGTGAAGAACGGAGCCGATCTTGTGGAACTCGGTATCCCTTTTTCCGACCCGACAGCCGAGGGGCCCGTTATACAGGCGGCGAATATCCGCGCCTTGTCCGGCAATATCACGACCGACAAGGTATTTGATTTTGTGCGTGAGCTCCGCAGGGACATACATGTTCCGCTTGCTTTCATGACATATGCGAATGTGGTGTTCTCCTACGGCACGGAGAGATTTGTGAGCACCTGCGCGGAGATAGGAGTTGACGGCATCATTCTGCCCGATGTGCCGTTCGAGGAAAAGGAAGAATTTGCTCCGGTATGCAGGAAGTACGGTGTTGATCTCATATCGCTGATAGCGCCGACTTCCGAAGCGAGGATCGAGCGTATCGCAAAGAGCGCCGAGGGATTTCTGTATATAGTATCGAGTCTCGGTGTCACTGGAGTGCGCAGCGAGATAAAGACGGATATAGGCGCGATAGTCGATACCGTCCGCAAATATACGGATATCCCCTGTGCGGTGGGCTTCGGAATTTCCACACCCGAACAGGCGAAGAAAATGGCTGCCGTATCAGACGGCGTTATAGTCGGTTCTGCGATAGTGAAGCAGATAGGCGAGCACGGCAGAGAGGCTGCTGCCGTTGTCGGCGGGTATGTCAGGTCTATGAAAGACGCAGTAAGAGAAGCCTGAGATGCTGTAATGCGCTCCCCCTTTCTGCCGCTTTTCTGAAAGACGGATAGATTCGCGCGGAACAGTAAGAATGATAAAAAAATCAGGCAAATTAAAAGATTTGAAAAAAAGACTTGACAAATCGGGCATGGTGGTGTATAATAATTAAAGTAATTTTTGATGCGCCACTAGCTCAGCTGGATAGAGTACTTGGCTACGAACCAAGGGGTCGGGGGTTCGAATCCCTCGTGGCGCGCCAGGCGCGGAGTCCGCGCTGACAATCCCGTCTCGGGTTTTCCGAGGCGGGATATTTTTCTGCCTCGCTGTCCGGAGTGCAGATATACTTTCTGTAACGCAGTCATAACAAAACCGCATCGACAAAGTCGGTGCGGTTTTGTTGTATTATTCATTAAAATCCGGACAGCGGAAAGCATCAAGCGCTATACAGTCCTGTTATTTCTGAACTGTGTCGTTGAGATACCCTCATAACGTCTGAACAGCTTGCAGAAATAGCTGCTTGAACCGAAGCCTACAGTCTCCGCTATCTCCTCCGCGGTCATATCGGTGGAGGACAGCAGCTCCTTTGCCGCCTGTATCCTGCGCTTGGCGACATATTCCATAGGGCGCGTTCCGAGGGTAAGGCGGAACAGTCTGCAAATATGCTGCTTTGACATTCCAGATACGCTGCACAGGTCATCCATAGTTATCTGCCGTGTATATTCGCTGTCGATAAGACCGACGCATTTCACCACGGCGGGATTTGCCTTCCCGGAATTGCCGATATGATCGACGGCACGCTCATACTCGATAAGAAAATCATACAAACACCCCGAAGCCCGCAGGTTTCCGTACACACGGTCATATTGCAGGGCTTCATGCATTTCAGCGAAAAGCCTGTCAAGCCGCTCGGTGCTGTCGAGGGTGAATACTCCGGGCTTGTCAAATCCCATGCCGGCAAGCATTCTGTCGCAGGCGTAACCGCCGGGGATTATCCAGTGATTGTCCCATACATCACCGAGAGGGTAATATTCGTGCGGATATGATGCGGGAATGAAGAAACCCATGCCCGGCTTTATCTCGGTTTGTGTTCCGTCATAGCGAAGCATACCGCTGCCTGTTGTGCAGTAGAATATCTGCGGGTAGCCGTATTCCGTTCCTCGCCTTGTGAAGGGCTGACAGTCATGCATACCGATACTTACCAGATATATCGGCAGATCACCTTCGCGGGATATTATAGGATAGTGACAGAAAAACATGATCTCCTCCAAAAAAGTCTGCGAAAATATTCATATCGTTATATCATAATAATATCATCTATTGATTTATTTGTCAACATCGTATATAATATAATGTGTCCTTAACAACTGCCTTATGGCAGTTGTTGTCCGATATCCTGTAATTACAGCAGACGGAATGTTTGTATGCAATTTGTGTAAACGTTTACAGAAGGAGGCACAGTAAGTGGAGCTCGACAACAGACTGATAAAGATCGTCCCGTCGGGACGGCAGGTGAAATTCCAGATGCTTGAATTCTACGCTTTTGTTCACTTCACCGTTAACACCTTCACGGATAAGGAATGGGGTGACGGCACGGAATCACCGTCGGTATTCGCGCCGATGAAGCTCAATGCGGAGCAGTGGGTCAACACCGTAAAATCCGCAGGAATGAGAGGGCTGATACTCACCTGCAAGCATCATGACGGCTTCTGCCTGTGGGATACGAAGTTCACAGGTCACAACGTAATGAACAGCCCGTACGGAAAGGACATTGTACGCGAGGTCTCGGATGCCTGCAAAAAGGGCGGGATTGCCTTCGGCGTGTATCTTTCGCCGTGGGACAGGAACTGTCCGCTTTACGGTACGGGCAGAGAGTATGACGATTTCTTTGTCGGGCAGCTTGATGAGCTGCTGACAAATTACGGCGAAGTGTTCTCTGTATGGTTTGACGGAGCCTGCGGCGAGGGTCCAAACGGAAAAAAGCAGTATTACGACTGGGAACGATATTACGCGGAGATACGTCGTTTGCAGCCCGGAGCCTGCATTTCGGTCTGCGGTCCCGATGTCCGATGGTGCGGGAATGAGGCGGGTCATACCCGGAAGTCCGAATGGAGCGTGGTACCGCTCCGGACAAGGAACAGCGAGATGATCGCCGAAAAAAGCCAGCATGAAGACGATGAGATGTTCAGACAGCGCCGTGTAGATGCCAGAGACGAGGATCTCGGAAGCCGCAGAGCTCTTGAAAATGAGCCGGAGCTTATCTGGTACCCGGCTGAGGTCAACACTTCTATACGTCCCGGCTGGTTCTGGCACGAGAGCGAGAACGGAAAGGTGCGTTCGCTGGAAGAGCTTGTCGATATATACATACGGTCTGTGGGCGGAAATGCGACGTTCCTGCTGAATATCCCGCCGACGAGGGACGGACTGATACATGAAAACGACGCTGCGCGCCTTGGTGAGCTCGGAGATTTCCTGCGGTGCGCGTTTGCGGAAAACCTTGTACCGCAGGCACGGCTCCTCTGCGAGAGCGAACTTCCGGACCGCGGCATAGAGAACGTTATTGAGGACAGCTACGACGGCTTTTATATGCCGAATTCGAGCAATGCCGACATACAGATACGGCTGCCGCGGACGGAAAAGCTCGGATATCTCGTTATCAAGGAGAATATCCTCAAAAGCCAGCGTATCGAGGATCACGCAGTCGATGTTATGAAGGACGGCTGTTTCCGCGAGGTATTCCGCGGCACGACTGTCGGATACAAGCGCATAGTTCCGCTCGGCGGGATCGAAACTGACTGTGTGCGCATACGAATAAACGATTCGAGAACAGCGCCCGCAATATCATTCATTGGCATTTACCGCTCGGCGGAAAATGCCGGCAAGAGCATTTCCCGCCCATAAAACGTATAGCGGAAAGCAACGATAATACCGGAATAATATTAACACCTGACGGTGTCCGAAAGGAGTTTTTTACAATGAGAAAGCATAAGATCACCGCGGCAGCCGCAGCTGCTGCAATTATACTGACGGCAGGCTGTAACGGCGGCGGGAGAACTCCCGCGGCAAGCACCCCCGCAGGACAGAACGGGAACGAAACTACAACGGCGGCGACCACCGAAAACGCCGCGAATATGATCTTCGAGGAAAAGGAAGCGGAAGAGATAGACAAAAACCAACCCACCGGAACGGTCAAGGTACTGATTTACTACGACCTTGTGGGCTCATCTGCCGATCTTGTCGATCTTTTCGAGTCGCGCTACGGCGGTACGATAGATCAGGAGATTTGCGGAAGCGGCACCGCGTATTTCGAGAGGCTCGGAACTCTCGTCGCAGCGGATTCCTCACCGGATATCACCCGCTATGAATGGGCATCGTTCCCGCACGGCATATCCCGTAATATGTACACGCCCATAGATTCCTACATAGATCTCGACAGCGACCTGTGGGTCGGAATGAAAGATATAGCCGAGCAGTTCTCCTATAACGGCAAACACTATTATGTGCCTTATATGCTTTCCTCAAACTTTGCTATAAACTACAACAGACTCGTTCTTGAGGAATACGGACTAAACGACCCCATGGAGCTGTACAGGAACGGCGAGTGGACGTGGGACACCTTCCACGACCTGCTGCGCAAATGGTGTGATATCTCGCCCGACCATATCGGATATACGGGCGTAGGCGCGATGAGCTTTATCGCGACAACGGGAACCAAGATTATCGATGTGCGTGACACTGAAATAATCAACAACCTCAAATCCGAAAAGATCACGCGCTGCATGGAATTTCTCGAAGAGCTGTACAGGCAGGGACTTACAGGCGAGGGATATGTTGATCCGGGCGAGGCGTTCGTTGACGGAAAACTGCTGTTTCTCGGCATGGAGCCGGTATGGACTTACGGCGCGGCCTGTGAATCTCTCTACAAAAAGAACATAGAATACGATATGGCATTCGTCCCGTTCCCGCGCGACCCTGCTGCCGACGACTACTATATCGCTTACGATTCCTTCGGATATATGATACCCGCGGGAGCAAAGAACGTAAAGGGCGCTGTGGACTGGATAACCCTCAACCGCGAGGAAAAGACCAACCCCGACAATGTGGCAAAGGAAAAGTCGGAGCAGACCGATTCAAGCACCAAATACTACGGCAAGTGTTCCGAATGCAAGTACAGCTTTATCGAAAACAATACTGAAGAGCTTACCGAATGCCCGAAGTGTGGAACAGCGAGAAAGGTGAAGTTCAATGCGTATTACAGCGAGGAACAGTACGACCTGTTACAGGATATGATAACTCCGGAAAACGGAAAGTTCGTCATGCTGTTCGATAACGTCAACGGCTTCAACGCGGATCTTTCCGCTATGTTCCAGGGAAGCGAGGAAACGATGCTCGACGGTCCTCTGTTTGCGGGCGCTTCATTCGCACAGCTTCGCGAGTCGTATTTCTACGCTGTCGAGACCATACTTGACGATTACAGAGAAAAACTGAAAAATTCATAAGCGGAGGGAATAATGGATATTTCTCTTATTGCAGAAAAAGGCTCGCCGAAGAGCTTTATGACATTTCACGAAGACCCGGAGAAGCTGCACATCGGTACACTTCCCTCTCATGCGTATTTTATCCCGTTCGCAAAAGGCCAGGACGCTTTTGACGTCCGTGAGAGCTCGCAGTTCTTTGAGCTTCTGAACGGCGAGTGGGATTTCGCATATTACGACAGCATCATCGACCTTCCCGACGACTTCATCGGGGCAGAGTTCACAAAAAAGCTGCCCGTTCCGTCAAACTGGCAGCTGCACGGTTACGACAGGGCGCAGTACACGAATGTGTGCTACCCGATACCCTTTGACCCGCCCTATGTGCCGGACGATATACCCGTGGGAGTTTACCGCCGCGGTTATACTTACTCACCCGACGGACTGCGCAGGATACTCTGCTTTGAGGGAGTTGACAGCTGCTTCTATCTGTACATCAACGGCAGGTTCGCGGGGTATTCGCAGGTGCCGCATCATACTTCGGAATTCGACATCACCGATATGCTGAACGAGGGCGAAAATCTTATCACGGCGGCAGTGCTGAAATGGTGTGACGGAACATACCTCGAAGATCAGGATAAATTCCGTCTTTCCGGGATCTTCCGTGATGTGTATGTGCTTTCACGTCCGGAAAAGCGCATTGAGAATTACCGCATAACAGCCGGCAGCGACGGAAAACTGCGCGTTACGGTGCAGGGTGCGGACGCGGAAATGCGTCTGTACGACGGTGAGACTCTGATATGCTCCGGTGAAGCGAAAGACGGCGGTATTTTCGGATACACTGTTCCGGATGTGAAGCTGTGGTCGGCGGAAAGTCCGTATCTGTACCGCCTTGAGATAGAAACGGACAGTGAGCTTATCGGAGAAAAGGTCGGATTCCGGAAAGTCTGCATTGAGGACGGCATACTGAAACTCAACGGCAGACATATAAAGCTGTTCGGTGTGAACCGCCACGACAGCTATCCCGATACCGGATACTATGCCGACAGAGACAGAATGCGCCGTGATCTCACAATGATGAAGCTGCACAATATCAACGCCGTGCGCACCTCGCATTACCCGAACGCACCGGAGTTCTATACCATGTGCGACGAGCTCGGACTGTACGTCATCGACGAAGCCGACCTCGAATCACACGGCTGTGTGAATGTATATAATGACCTCAAATGGTCGTGGGAGAACGGCTACAACGGCATAGCCCTCATAGCGAAAGACCCGATGTTCAAAAACGCGGTGCTTGACCGTGAGCATCTTCTCGTCACCCGAGATATAAACCGCCCCTGCGTTATTTTCTGGTCGCTCGGTAACGAGAGCGGCTACGGTGAAAATCTCCGTGAGGGCGCAAAGCTGATAAAGTCACTGGACGATACCCGTCCGGTGCATTACGAAAGTACGCACAAACTCGACGACACTTCCGACGATGTTCTTGATATGGTCTCCGAGATGTACACGTCGATCGGGGATATCAGGAAGTTCCTCACGAAAGAGAACGAGAAGCGTCCGTTTGTGCTGTGTGAATACTGCCACGCAATGGGCAACGGTCCCGGAGACCTTGAGGACTATCACGATCTTTTCATGGAGAGCGACCGTCTGATCGGAGGACTTGTATGGGAGTGGTCGGATCATGCCGTGATACTCGGATATACCGCCGACGGGAAGCCGGAATACGGTTACGGCGGCGACAGCGGCGAACGACACAACGACGGTAATTTCTGCATGGACGCACTCTGTTATCCCGACCGCAAACCGCATACCGGGCTGCTCGAAGTAAAGCAGGTTTATCGTCCTGTGCGTGTCACCGGCGGAGACGCGGACGGAATGTTCACGATAAACAGCCTGCTGCGGTTCATAGACGCGGGAGAATATCTTGACGGCAAATGGGAGATAACCTTTGACGGCGGAAAAGCCGCGGAGGGCAGTTTCACATTCTCCGTGCCGCCTATGGGCATAACGGAGATAACGATACCCGAAACTGCGGGAACCTTTGAAAAAGACGCGTATATCCGCTTCATATTCACGGCGAAGAACGGTTACGGTGTATTTGAGGACGGCGCGGAGGTCTGCTTCGATCAACTGAAAATATACACCGCCGAAAGAAAGCCCGAGCCCGCTTCTCATTCCGCGGCGACGTTCACGGAGACCCCGTTTGAATACCGCGTAAAAGCGGGAAGCACGGAATATGTGTTCGACCGCAGGACAGCACGTTTCAGCGAAATATCCGTAAACGGCGGAAACATTCTCGCAAAGCCTGTGGAATACAACTTCTTCCGCGCTCCCGTTGATAACGATACAATGAAGGACGACTGGTATCAGGCTCATCTCAACGATTATATAATAAAGGTATATAAAACAGGCATTTCGGAAGAAAACGGCTGTGCAGTGATACGCGTGAAACAGTCATTCGGCTGGAGCATTCATCAGCCATTCGCGAAAATGACTGCCGAATACCGCATTGACGGAAATGGTGCGCTCGACATTTCCTGCACCGCGGAAACGTCGAACAAGGTAGAGTTCCTGCCTCGCTTCGGACTGCGGCTGTTCCTGCCGGCAGACTTTGACACCGTGGATTATTACGGTTACGGCGAATATGAAAGTTATATCGATAAGCACATGGCATCATATATCGGCAATTTCACCGCGAAGGTCACCGATATGCATGAGGATTATATCCGCCCGCAGGAGAACGGTTCGCATTATGGCTGCACTGATATGACCGTGCGCGGTGAAAAAGCGGCACTTACATTCACAGATCCTGACGGATTTTCATTCAGCGCGTCGGAATACACTCAGGAGGAGCTCGCCGCAAAGCGCCACAACTTCGAGCTTGAAAAGAGCGGATTCACTGTTATATGCGCGGACTTTGCAATGGCGGGAGTCGGCTCCGCGGCGTGCGGTCCGGCACTTGCGGATAAATACAGGATAGGACTTCCCGGAATTTCAGGGAAAATGCGTATAATCCCGAAAGGAGACATATCATGATAGAAAAAGTCAGAACCCTTCTGCTTGCGGCAGTCGTGTTCATTACGGCAGCCTGCGCTGGAGGCAATGCTCCGGCGAGTACAACAGCAGCGGAAAGCACATCGGCAGCCGCTGCGGAAACCGAACCTACCGAGGCGGGACCTCAATTCCGCACAGCAGCGGAAATTGCCGCGGATATGGGACTCGGCTGGAATCTCGGCAACACAATGGAAGCGTATGAAGCCTCCGGCTGTGAGAAGATAACCTTTGAGTGGATCCCCGTCATCGGGGACAACAAGCCGTCGGATTACGAGACCTGCTGGGGTGCGCCCGTCACGACGCAGGAAATGATAGACGGCGTAAAAGCCGCAGGCTTCAACACCGTGCGTATCCCGGTCTTCTGGGGAAATATGATGAAGAACGACGGAACGTGGACTATTGCTCCGGAATACATCGGCAGAGTAAAGGAGATCGTCGATTACTGCATGAACGATGATCTTTATGCAGTGGTAAATATCCACCACTTTGACGAGTTCGTCATCAGAAGGAATGATCTTGAACACAGCCGCGACATCTTCAACAGACTCTGGACACAGATAGCGGAGTGTTTCATAGACTATCCCGATACGCTGGTTTTTGAGGGTTTCAACGAATATCTCGGCGGCGACCGCTTCGACGAAAACGGTGAGCTGAAACCGCAGTCCAAGGAGGACGCGTATCTCTCGACAAATACGCTCAATCAGACCTTCGTGAGCGCGGTAAGAGCGACGGGCGGGAACAACGCGCAGAGAACACTGGTAGTTTCCGGGTACTGGACGAATATCGACAATACAACGTCGAAACGGTTCCTGATGCCGGACGATACGGCTTCCGACAGGCTTATGATATCGGTGCATTATGTCGATAATTCGATGTACTGGATGAACAGGATAGGTTCGCAGGATTGGCTCGATTATACCGACAGTCAGATATCGCTGCTCGATAATGCGTTCGGCAGCAAGGGGATACCGGTATTTCTCGGAGAAACGACTTCGAGATATCCAAGGAGCAACTTTGCGAAGGACGCGATCTATACCGATTCTTCGGAATGTCTGAAAATAGTGCTTGAAAAACTTACGCAGCACGGATTTGTGCCGGTGCTCTGGGACGTTACGGATAACTTCTATTCGAGAAGCACCTGCTCAATAAAAGATGCCGATGACGCGAAGGTCATCAAAGAACTGGCCGAATAAATGCACTTTGTCAATGCACAATTCACAATTGTTGAGGCGGCGGTGCCGCTTATCTGAATCGTGACGAAATAAAAAAATATATATTACAGAAAGAAAGACGGTTGAATGTCATGCACTCAACCGTCTTTTTCTATTCGTTGTTATTTCGCCTGTTCCCGGAACTCTCTCACTTCACTACGATATTGACGAGCTTTTTGGGAACCGCAATCTTCTTTACTATCGTCTTGCCGTCAACGAGAGGCTTGATGCTCTCGTTTTCAAGAGCGGCGGCGATCATAGCGTCCTGATCCGCGTCTGCGGGAATGTTCAGCTTTGCGCGTACTTTGCCGTTTATCTGAACTACTATCTCTATAGTCTCGTCAACGCAGAGCGCTTCGTCATACGTTACCCAGCTCTGCTCGGAGAGGATACCGCCGAAGATGTTGTTATACATTTCCTCGGTAATATGCGGAGCAAACGGATTAAGCATTATCAGCAGCGAACGCATCTCGCCCTTTGTTATCGAGCCCTTGTCGCTTATCTGGTTGAGCAGTGTCATCATAGCCGCGATTGCGGTGTTGAATTTCAGCTGCTCGATATCTGCGGAGACCTTCTTGATCGTTCTGTGGAACGCGGCGGAAAGCTCCTTGCTGTATCCGTCATCGTCGGTCATATTGTCCTGCAATGCCCAGATACGTTCGAGGAAGCGCTTACAGCCTTTCAGACTGCTTTCGCTCCACGGAGCAGCCTGCTCGTAGTCGCCCATGAAGAGAACATATACACGCAGTACGTCCGCGCCGTATTCGTCAACGACATCGTTCGGGTCAACAACGTTTCCGCGGGATTTGCTCATCTTCACGCCGTCGGGTCCGAGGATAAGTCCCTGTGCAGTTCTCTTTGCGTAGGGCTCGGCTACCGGAACCTCACCGATGTCGTAGAGGAATCTGTGCCAGAAGCGGGAGTAGATCAGATGCCTTGTAACGTGTTCCATACCGCCGTTGTACCAGTCAACGGGCAGCCAGTATTTCAGTGCTTCCTGCGAAGCAAAGGCTTCCGTATTGTTCGGGTCGCAGTAGCGTAAGAAGTACCATGATGAACCCGCCCACTGCGGCATAGTGTCGGTCTCGCGCTTTGCGTCGCCGCCGCACTTCGGGCATTTGCAGTTTACGAAGCTGTCGATCTTCGCGAGCGGGCTCTCACCGTCCTGTCCGGGCTGGAAGTTCTCCACCGGCGGGAGTTTAAGCGGAAGCTCGTCGTAAGGCACAGCCACCATACCGCACTTCGGACAGTGTACTATCGGAATGGGCTCGCCCCAGTATCTCTGTCTGTTGAACGCCCAGTCCTTCATCTTGTACTGAACGCCCGCTTCGCCGACACCCTTTGCTTCAAGCACGGAGAGTATCTTCGCGATAGCATCCTTCTTGTTCGTTATACCGTTGAGCTCTCCGGAATTTACCATCTCGCCGTCACCGGTATATGCTTCCTTAGAGATGTCTCCGCCCTTGATGACTTCGATTATCGGAATACCGAACTTGTTCGCGAACTCATAGTCTCTTGTGTCGTGAGCCGGTACCGCCATGATAGCGCCGGTGCCGTAGCCCATCATTACATAGTCGGAAATATAGATCGGTATCTCAGTGTCGTTTACGGGATTTATCGCGGTAAGACCTTCGATCTTCACACCGGTCTTGTCCTTCACGAGCTGTGTGCGCTCAAACTCGCTCTTCTTTGCGCACTCTTCCTTGTAAGCGTCGAGCTCCGCGATATTTGCTATCGAGTCTCTGTACTTTTCGATCATCGGGTGCTCCGGAGCCATTACCATGAATGTAACGCCGTAGAGCGTGTCGGGACGTGTGGTGTAGATCTTCAGTTCTTCGCCGTTCTCTTTTATTCTGAACTTTACGAACGCGCCTGTGGATTTACCTATCCAGTTCTCCTGCTGGAGCTTGATGTTCGGGAGGAAGTCAACGCTGTCGAGACCCTGGAGCAGCTTGTCGGCGTATTCGGTTATGCGCAGATACCATACTTCCTTTTCCTTCTGTATGATATCGCTGTGGCAGATGTCGCATTTGCCGCCCTGTGAATCCTCGTTGGAGAGGACGACCTTGCAGCTCGGGCAGTAGTTTACGAGAGTTCTGTCACGGAAAACGAGTCCGTTCTCGAACATTTTGAGGAATATCCACTGTGTCCATTTGTAATATTCCTCGTCGGTAGTATCTACCACTCTCGACCAGTCGAAGGAGAAGCCTACCTTGCGGAGCTGGCTTGTGAACTTTTTGATATTGTTGTCAGTAACTGTGCGCGGGTGAACGCCCGTCTTTATGGCGGTGTTCTCGGTAGGAAGTCCGTAAGCGTCGAAGCCTATCGGGAACAGCACATTGTATCCTTCGAGCCTTCTCTTTCTGCTTACTACCTCAAGTCCGGAATACGCTTTGATATGTCCGACGTGCATTCCCGCTCCGGACGGATAGGGGAACTCCACCAGCGCGTAGAACTTCGGCTTGCTGCTTCCGGTCTCGGCTTTGAAGCTCTCATGCTCGTCCCAGTATTTCTGCCATTTGGGTTCTATCTCTTTAAAATCGTATTTCATTAATTGTCTTATCCTTTCTTCTATCAAATAACATTATATATTGGAGATAATTAGGCTGCTTGTTGTAAACCTTTTATTATATTTCATCATCTATATTAGCATCATCATCATCATCATCATCTTCTTCTTCTTCGTCGTCATCATCTTCTTCGCCCTTTTGGAAGAGAATGGCAACATCATCTGCGCTACGAGATGCGATTTCTGTTGCATACCTTAAGAATGTTTCTTCTGGCATTGCGTATAATTTTTGCTTAATTTCTGATGATTTGATGTAGCATACTACGGTGTCATTATCTTCACTTTCGACAAATGACTTCACTATTTTCAAAAGTTTTTCCGGTTTTTTGTGTTTACGCGGTACCTCTACAGTTTTGGTAAATACGGTGTCATCCTTTTTAGATGCACATAAAACTGTACAAACAGTAACTGTCATATTTCTTGAAATTATAGGTTTTCGCATACTAATCACCGCCTTTTATATATAAGTTGTTTATAGTAATATCTTACTTCCTCACGCCGAACTTGTAGATAGTTGTGAAGTTGTACTCTTCGTCCTTTTTGAGAACGCAGCTCGGGAAGTTGGGCTGATTCGGGGAGTCGGGAGCGTACTGGCTCTCAAGGCAGAGACCGGTCTGTATCTTCATCATCAGACCGTCCTTGCCGATCTCGCCCTGAAGACCGATAGCCGTATAGAACTGGATAGCGGGCTTGTCCGTGGAGACTGTCATCTCACGTCCCGTTTCGGGGTCATAAACTATCGCTGCTGTCCTCATAACGTGAGGTTCGCCGAGCATGAAGTTGTGATCGTAACCGATGATGCCTGCCATTTCGAGATCTTTGTATATCGGCTTGGGCTGACGGAAATCGAAAGCGGTGCCTTCAACGGGAGCTATCTCACCTGTGGGGATGAGCTTCGAGTCAACGGGTGTATAGCTGTCGGCATTGATCTGTACTATCTGTGAGAGCACGGAGCCGGAATGAATGCCGCCGATATTGAAGTAGGAGTGGTTTGTAAGGTTGAGTATCGTGTCCGCGTCGGACTTGCCCTTGTATTCGAGCTTGAGCTCGTTGTCCTCTGTAAGTGTGTATTTGCAGCTTACCTTTACATTGCCGGGGAAATTTTCTTCCTCGTCGGGGCTGAAATATCCGAATGTCACGCTGTTGTCGTCCATAGCGTCAACAGTCCACACTCTCTTGTGGAATCCGATGATACCGCCGTGCAGGCAGTTCGTACCCTCGTTCGCGCGGAGGTGTATCTCCTTGCCGTTGAGTGTGAATGTGGAATTAGCGATACGGTTCGCGTATCTTCCGACGAGAGCACCCTGTGTGGATCTGCCTTCGAGATATCCCTGGAGATCGTCATAGCCGAGCACAACGTCGCCCATATCGCCGTTTTTATCGGGGACTATGATGCTTACGATAGCACCGCTGTAATTCGTGAGCTTAACGGTCATACCGCTGCTGTTCCTGAGAGTGAAGAGGAAAACCTTGTAGCCTTCCGCCATTCCGAATACTTCTTTTTCGATCATGTTGAAAATACCTTCTTTCGTTTTCGTTTATCACGACCGGCTGCTGCCGGTTATTTACATATTTGGTCCTGCTGTCAGATCAGAACTGCCAGTAGAGGAACGGGTTGTTTGTGCTGCTTACGAGCATCATCGTGCCGATAATAAGTATCGCCGCGTTGCTTACGACAGTGGAGATGCCGACAGCGTTCTGTCCCGCGTCCGTTGTCTGGAGCTTCCTGCGAAGCGCAGGTATAACGGGTGTGCTGAATACGACAGCAGCGGTTATCAGGAAGATGTTATTCATGAACGAGGTCTGCGTTCCGAGGTCAATAAGCATATTCCCGTTGGCACCGACGAGGTTTCCGAAAAATGTACCCAGCGCCGTTATGCCGCCCGCCGCATCGTTGAAGTAGAATATACCGAAGCCGATTATAATTACGATCTTTGCGTAGATGTGCATTATCACAGCCGGGACTTTTTTCAGGCGCTTCTTGCCGATGAGCTGCTCGATGAAAACAAACAGTCCGAAATACAGACCCCAGATGATGTAGTTCCAGCTCGCTCCGTGCCAGAAGCCGGTGCAGAACCACACAAGCAGAAGACCGGCGTACTTTCTGCGCTT
>CACZGM010000004.1 GCA_902780695.1 uncultured Ruminococcus sp.
CGCGGTTAGCTCCCCATTATCGTTGATCCCGAACGTGACATCGGCTTTTTTGAAGCCGTCGGACATAGACCACAGATGCAGTCTGTCAGAGTTTTCGCAGACTATGTTCTTTTTGTAAAGGAACTCATAAAGGTCGGTATGATCTTCGATCTGCTTTTTGATATCCTCCGCGGAGATATATCCGTTGTTATCCTCCGGCTCGGCTGTTGTCGCTGACGCAGTTGTCGTGTCTGTCGTTGTCGTTTCTTCAGTCGTCGTTTCCGCCGCGCTCGTTGTAGTCTCGCTCTCCGACACTGCCGGCGCAGGTGTTCCCGCGTTGCAGCCGGAAAGGAGCAGCACTGCGCAGAGTGTTAAAGCTGTAAATGATCTTTTGCGTTTCATATTTTTCTCCGTTTCAGTTGCAATTCTTCGGAACATTTCTTTGTCAATACCCTTTTTGAAAGTCCGTGAGGATTCAATCGTATGATCTCCACCCAGGTCCCCGACGGGGCTGCGTGCCTATCAAAGCGCGCGTCGCTTCGCTGAGCCATACCTCGGTCATATAGCAGAGGTCAAGCGTGGCGATGTTCTCGTCGGTAATTTTATCACCCGCATAGATCACATCAAGCGTTCTCGCACTGCTCCCTTTATAGAACGCGTGAGGCGCTATGTAGGTCACGCTCTCGGGAACGGTGTATATTTTGACGGTGACAGGAGCTATAGGTTCATCATACGGATACGGGTCTTCCGCGTCATACGGAGCGACGTACATTACCGTCATATCGAGGCTGAAAAGGCATCCATCCTTCAGCGCAAAGAACGTGTTGTCGGGATCGAGCTCGATCTCTGTGTTCGTAAGCTCGTTGATGAGCGCGCCGACATCCGGGTCGGTGCAGTTCGCGGGTATGTGCAGGGTATAACGGTCGCTGTTGTTGATGTGTTCCTTCGACACATACGCTATGGTGTCGTCCTTCATATCCTCGAAGTCGCCGAGCTCCCACACACCCTCGTCCGTCACCCCTGTGAAAAAGCGAGGATAGGATAATGCTGTCGCCGTTGTCCTCGATGAGTCTCAGCTCACGCGGCGGTCCGTCACGGTACCGGTCGTCGTTGTTGTACTCGAACCCATCGTATTCGATCGTAACGCAATGCTCTGACTGGCGGAAGTGCCTGCAGTCCAGCTTCCTTGCAAGATAAAACGTGAATGCGCCCGTATCCGGGTACGACTCCGCGTCATCGACACGGGTGTATGTTTCCGTATGTTTAGTGTATTTCCCGTCGGAGTAGTTTCCGTAGAGATCCTCGACGATCATCACATTCGGCTCGTTGGCATAAACGCAGTAGTGTATGATATTTGCGATATAATCCGTAGTGCAGTACATCTCCGCCTTCTTGTCATCCACACAGGCGTAAATGGGATGGTCGCCGTACCAAATGAGCGCATTGCCACCACCCTCGACCTCGTAATTCCTGTTCACGCCGAGGACAAAGCATCTACCGTTCAGGGTGGTACTTTCGTCAGTCCACACGCCGCGGAAATGCTCGCGCATAACGCGAACGTAGTTCTCCTCGAGGGAATTGTGGCTGCCGAAATATGTGAGACGTCGCATCTCCGCACCCACAAGGGCATAATCCACTCTCCCTTCAAGGCAGTCGGCATCCTCGCAGACGAAGCGCGGGAGCTTCCACTCGCCGTTCTCTTTGACTGCACAAAACTCGTAAGCATCGTAGTTTATCATATCTTTTTCGCCGTCGCTCGGGCAGAAGAACAGGAAGCTGCACTGATTGTCGGAAACGTCGGTGATATTGAACCAACTGTGCTCCCCGGTGATGTCGCGCAGCCTCACCGTGCCGATACCGCTGCTTGCGGGCTTACCTTCCTCGGTCTCAATGATGCGGCGCTGTTCTATGGTATCCTCCGCGAAGCCATCGATGTAGATGCGGTCGGTGAAGTCCCGCAGGTCGGTAAGGCTTTCGAAAATATCCGAGCCTTCCCATATATACACGCTTTCGGGGTCGTCGATGAACAGCTTGCACTCGTCAAACATATACATTCCGAGGCAGATGCTGTTGTCCGCGAGCAGCCGCCCGATGACATCCTCCATATCGTCGGAACCGTAGTCGAACGAGCGTATACTGTCGATGTCCCGGAGCGCCTCATCGAGCGTGAGAACAGGACTGCTTGAATAGAAGGGTTCCTGATATTTGTTATCGGTAAAGACGGGTTCGGTGAAAACCTCTTCCGACATAGACGTCTCAGCCGAGGTCGTTTCCTCGGGTGTAGTTGCTGTCGTTTCAGGTGCAGTCGTTGTTTCCGCTGCACTCGTTGTCGTCTCGCTTTCCGACACCGACGGAGCAGGAGCTTCTGTTCCGCACCCCGAGAGGAGCAAAGCCGCCGCGGCTGCAAAAGATATAAGTTTTGATGTTTTTCTCATTTCTGACCTCCGATGTGTTAAAAATTTCCTCTACTATATAAAACGAATAAAAAGCCCAAAAGTTACGCCTGTTTTTCCGATTTGTGCATATTGACCCCGCTCTTTGTCAATAATTACCCAAGCTATTATATCACATATCCAATTAAAGCACAATACCCCGACACTCACCAAAATATCGGGGTATGATCTTATTCTTCGCTTCCGCCCCACTCAACGAGCGTAAAGCCGTTTCTCTCATAGTGCGGCAGTTTCTGTTCGGGAATATCCACGGGTGTGTCGCTTGAATAGTAGGTCATGAACACGCGTATCTGCGTATCGGGCGTGGGAGACACAGTAAGCGGGACGCTGCGTGCGTAATCGTCGGTGTGCAGGGTTATCACGTTGTAGGGGTTGTCCTGCATCTTCGGGAGCCAGTAGATGATGAACTCGTTGGCTTCGCGTGCCGTCAGACCTATGTACATCAGCTTCTCACGCAGGAATTTTGCGGTATCGGCTCCGGCAACGCAGAAGCCTTTGCTCATATCGAAGTCCGCTGCTCCCTTACCCTCCCAGTACAGGCAGTAATACTCGTCGCCGTTCGCGTCGTACAGCGTGCTGTCGGGCATTGCGGTCACATTCCAGCCGTCGCCGTAGTCCGGGTATGTGCAGGTAAGTTCGCCGCCGTATGGGAAGTTCACCTGTACCGAAATGTCGGTCTGCTGTTCGGGATAGAAGTAGATGACTGGCTTTGCATACGCGCCGAGGAACCAGTAGTCATGCTCAACGCCGTTATTTCTGCCATAGTAGCAGTCATCAACCACATAGGCAATTTTGTGCGCAAACTCACGGTCGGTGATCTCGTAGCGCTCGCTTTGAGTACCATTCCATGTATGACTTGACAGATCGGATATCCAGTCGCTCAGTAACGGATAGCTTGTTTTGATGCTCTCACAGTAATTTGCTCTCGCGAACCCGAACAGTTCCCACATACCGAAATAACCCGCAACGCCGTTCCATACCGGCGTCTCAAAATTGAGCTCACCGGTCTCGCTGTAGGGTTCCTCCTTCATAACGATCTCGGGTACTATTCTTTCGCCCATATAGAAGTAGTCGAGTGTTGCCGGTTCTCCATTCAGAATTACCGGGTCGCTGCCCGCCTCCTCCGCCGTGAACAGCGGGTATTCGTTCAGCGTGTTACCGTCGAGCGTATAGAGATAGTCATAGCTGTCGTAAAAATCCTCTGTCTGTTTCGACATAAACCAAGCGGGTGTACCGTCTTTCAGCTCGCTGAGTCCGAGATAAGCGGCGTTGCCTTCTCCCGTATTCAGCATGGGATAAAGTGTGTCTATGAATTTCAGCGCGCCGTCTTCTACACGATAAATATTCGATCTCAACCGTCCGGTATTTTTATCATCCTTGATAATGCTCTTCGTTACAATGATCTCGGGCTTAACGTCAAAGTCAAGGTCGAGCAGTAATATTCCGCAGGTCTCGGCTGTAAAAAGCTCTTCCTTCGCGTTCATTACCGCATCATAGATCTCTTTCATCTGCGGATCCTTATTCTTTCCGCTGATAACGTCGGTGTTGTGTGTTATGTCAAGCTCGGAAATGTCCGAGAAAGTCTTTATAATCTCAATATCAGAGACGGTACAGGTGTTCGCGTAACCGTCTTTTTTGCTGTAGCTGACATGCGTGTTGTGCATCACTACTTTCGCATATGCGTATGCTGCGGTGTCGAGGGACATACCCTCTGTCATCACGCCAGTAAAAAATAGCGAATCCGAGGTCACCCGCACCCTGCCGATATCGAAGAAAACATCTCCGAGAGTGAACATAGGCAGTCCATACATATATTCGGGGTCAATGAGTATTGACAGTCCCTCATCGCTGCCACATACGAACGCGTTTACCGTCACAGGGTCGTCTATCGTGTAGCCGAGAGTTATGTCCGGGCAGGTTCTATCGTATTTTCTGCCAGTGTAGAAGTTTTCATCTTTGGTGACTTTGTACGGTATCACTGTTACGACGGGGTCGTCGTACTCTATCTCATATGCGGATCCGAAGCTTTCCGATGGGGTGTACATAGAAATATCAAGACGTTTAGAAATGTCATTTTCGACTGTATCAGAAAAGGCGTTGACCGAGGGGCGCACTTTGATCTTCGCTGCATCGGCGTTTATTGTCAGAAACGTCACGTTGCCATTATTCGACTCCTGCGATGTATCTTCGCTCAGCGTGTAGTCAAGCACCGTAACGGTATTCCCGTTTCCGTTCTGAGATCCGTACAGTATGCTCTCATTTGTCGTTACATCGGTAGTAAGCCTGTTTGAGTATCCGTAGTATTCGGTCGCTGTAAATTCATCCTTGTGATACGCAACAGCTATGCTAACTGGTTCGGGCTCCGGCTCGGCTGTAGTTGTGACCGTCGTTGTCGTACTTGCGGTGGTAGTGGTAGCTGCCGTCGTTGTAACTTCCGCAGTCGTCGTTTCCGCCGCGATTGTTGTCGTCTCGCTCTCCGACACCGCCGGTGCGATGGTTCCCGTTCCGCACCCCGAAAGGAGCAAAACCGCCGCGGCTGCAAAAGATATAAGTTTTGATGTTTTTCTCATTTCTGACCTCCGATGTGTTAAAAATTTCCTCTACTATATAAAACGAATAAAAAGCCAAAAAGTTACGCTGTTTTCGGAAATATGTTCATTTTTGTATAGTTGCACAGTTGGCTTTGTGAACAATAACCAATTCCGACTGCAAGATCACACTAATCTGTTTTATTGAGGATCCTCAAACTGCCATACAACGCTGTCTTTTTCAAAACTCATCATCTTCTATGATCGTCACTTCATCGGTTGGATCCGGCTCCTCGATTCCATCGTCAACAATGACCTCAACACTATCCTGCTCCGGGAGAGAGTATGCCGAACGTGTGATATTGCAAACAGTCCCGCCGTCCGAGATTTCCTTCTCAAACGACAGAATGAAGTAATGCTCTGTTGGTTCCGGAAATGTATAGTTTCGCTCAGCGAACGAATCAAACTCTGTTTTTTCATAATATCTCACCGCAAGTCTCAGGTCATGACTTCCGTCGCCGCCAATATAGTAAATTTTCATGAGCGGCATAGACTTTGTGCCTGCAATCTCCCACACAACACCGTTCTCGTCGGTGAAACTGCCTGAACCATTGAAACCGCCGGCTTTCTCAAATCCTGTTTCAAGGCAGAATTGACTGAATATAGCACTCTGAGCGCTGTTGCCCATGAGCTTGTAAAGTCCCCATACGCCTATCTCGTCGCCGGGGTGCAGCTCGCGGTCGTTCTCAAATCTGTTTGCAATAACGTATTTGTCGGAAGCGGTATTTATTATAAAAATGTCCTTTTCATCGGAACCGACGCCGTATGATGCCAGATTCCACCAACCCTTGTACAGCGCGTCGGGCGCGTCTTTCCTGATGATGTAGCATTCGCCGACACCGCCGTTAATATACGGCATGACATATAGCTCGTCGGTCTCGGCGATACCGCGCGGGAATATCCAGTTCTCGAACGTGAACATATCATCGCGGTATGTGAGCAGTATTCCGTTGTCGTCGGAGCTGCCGCCGTCCTTTTCCCACTTGCCGTAGAAAGACCTCTCGAACAGTTCGGTGTCAAAGCCGCTGTTTATCTCCGCAAGACTGAAAGTATATGTTTCTCTGTAGGCGTAGTTTATGAGCTTTTGCTTGAAGGCTTCCCAAGCGTTAGGATACATAGCGGCACCCTCGCCCGCGAAGGTCTTCTCATACATCGGAAGAGCCTTCCTCACATCTTCGGGAGTTATCCCGGCAGTCTCGTAGTCGTCGATAGTATGGTAATAGAGCCACTGAGGACTGAATACATTCTCGCCGACAGCTATCGCGAGATCACTCAGAAAATAATGTGCAATGAGTCCTCTGTTGCCGCTCAGAAGTACCTCAATATTCTCGTCGGTGTACAGAAATTTGTCAAGATATGTCATATCTCCCTCGTTATTGCTGTATATTTCGTTTCTCTTTCGGATAAGCTCACCCAGCTCGTCATTCGACAGCCCGAGAAGCTCCGCGTACCGCAGATCGTTATAGCTGTTTTCGATGTTGTAGGGTGTTTCCGCGATGTCAAACGCAATATCCGAGCTTGCGGGGAAGAAATGCCCGAGGTCTATATAAGACGCGGTATTGTCTCCGCCGAATTTATCCTGCCACATCAAATAAAAATCTGATAATCCCCACAGTGATTCCGTCGGTTTGAACGGCACCGGCATATTGTCGGTCTTTACCGAAAGGCGGTCAGTGATCTTCACGCTCTCGGCGTATGCAGTCAGCTTCGCCTTGAACAACTCCCAAGACTTTTCGTCAAGATCCTCGCCGTTGTCCGTACCGGTGAATGTTTTTTCAAAGAGCGGTATCTTCGCCGCTAACATCTGCGGCTCGATCCCTATCGCCGCGTAATCCTCGGCTGTGTGGTAGTAGAGCCACTCCGGCGAGATAACGTAGTTGCTGCCGGTCAGCCATATCGAATAGTCGGAAATGAACAGGGCGATGATCTCCGCGTCATTGCCGCTTTTCAGCGCGTTTATCTCCTCCTCGGAGAATATCTCATTGCGGCAGTTCATTATCGCGCCTTCATTTCCGCTTTCTTCCGCTTGTTTGAGACTTTCCCGCCACCTTGCGTTGCGCTCTTCAAAATATTCGTCAATTTCCCCGGAGGTTATCCCGAACTGCTTGATAACGCCCGCGACATTATTATTGTCGTCGAGCCTGTACGGTGTGCGAATGCTCATGCACATTCTGTTCCACTCATCGTAATTCTCGCGCCCGCGGCAGTCCATAGCCGCGCCGACGGCTTTCGTTTTCCACTGGAATTCAAACTGAGCGTTGTCTGTGTCGTGCCATTCGGGGAAGGGTCTCGGCATGGACGTGTCGGTTATCTGTCCGAAGGGGTCGGCGTTATCCGCGTATTTTTGAAGTTTCGCACTGAATGCCGCCCAAGCTTCGTCGGTCAGTCCGAGTGTTTTGTATTTTTCCAGCATATCATTTATCATACGCGGAGTTATGCCTGCCGCTTTGTAATCTTCGGTAGTGTGGTAGTAGAGCCACCGAGGGCTGAAAACATATTCACCGACGGATATGCAATATTCGGTCTTGTTGTTTTCGGCAATTTTTTCTTTTGAGCCAAATGTGACGAAAATATCCTCCTGTACCATACTTGCAGGACTTTCAGACCAGTTCTCGTCCGCCATTTGACGTGCGCGCCGCACATCGTTCGCGGTCAGTCCGGTATCCATTGCAAACCTATACCAATTCTGAGTATCATCTATCCTGTACCGCGTAATGTTTCCGGCTTGGTTATCAGCCAATTGTTCGGCTTTATATCCCGATATCACCTCCATTGCGCGTTCCTCTCCTACATACTTCTGCAAATAATCGTCTATCATGTAAAAATCGTTCTTCCACAAGTTATAAAATTCGTCGTGCCAGCCGTCAGTTCCGCCGTAATAAAACTCTGTAATTTCGGGCTGCGCGAAAGGCTCAGGCATATCCATATCGGAATAATACAAAAACGGGTCATATTTATCCGGCTCGGTTATCGTGCTGTCACTTGTAACAACCGGCTCACTTATGGTACTTATAACTCCCGGTCTTTCGCTTCCGCTCACCGCTATCTTATCCCAGTTCTGCACCAGAAGAACAACTGCACCGACTATCAGCGCGACAACTGCCGCCATACCGATTGCATGGGTTATCCAGTATATCCGCAGGTCTTTCTTGCTGATCTCTGTACCGGTTTCCACAAGTGTTATCGGAGCTGCGGCAGCAGCACTATCCGAAACTGCGTACTTTCCGGTACGAGGCATAGCTTCGGCTATGAACCTGTCGTCAAGTCCGCCGAGTATATCCATTACAAGCTCTTCGCGTCTCATATCTCTATGCCCTCCTTTTCAAGATAACTGCGCAGCTTCTCCCGTATTCGCCGCAGTGTCACTGTGACATTTCCTTCAGTTGTGTGCAGTTCCTTTGCTATATCGCCGTATTTGCTGCAATAGAAATAGCGGCGGACGAACATGATACGCTTGTCCCTCGGGAGCGTTTGCAGGAAACTCTCGACGGCTTTCAGCACCGCGTTTCTGTCAGCTATACTTTCCACATTCTCGGAAACCGGCAGGAACTCCGATATCTCATCGAAGCTTACCGTGTTGTAACCGTTCCTGTTTTTGACCGCATTACGTTTCTTGTAAATATCTATCGCAAGATTACGGACAATACGCATAACAAAAGACCCGAGCTTTGCAGGTCTTTGCGGCGGGATAACATTCCACACCTTCATATATGTATCGTTGACACATTCCTCGGTATCTTCGTGATTACCGAGAATGTTGTACGCCGTGCTGCGGCAGACACCCCCGTATTTCTTGTCAGTCTCGCTTATCGCGTCCTCCGACCTTGTAAAGTACAACTCAATTATCTTTTCGTCGTTCATTTCCGTCCCCCTGTCACAAGTATCATTCATATTTAAAGACGAAAAAACACACCAAAATCTAACACTTTTTTCAAAATTTTTTCTGAAATTATTATAGCGCAATTTTGCGGGGATTGCAATAGTCAGAATAAAGGACAGAGAAATGCTCTCTGTCCTTTTCGTTATCCTGTATCGGGATCAGTCGTAAAGTCCCGTTATTGCCGGCACGTCCGGCATAGCCTGTGACTCTATCTCGTAATAAAATTCTCCGAATTTCCTGTTTTCCGCATTCTTACGGATAGCTTCGTGATACTTCTTGTCGGCGGTAATGCGGATATATACACGGGGCTTCTCGCCACTGTCGTCCGCGATAAAGTCAAGTCGGTCTATCATATAAACGCCCTCGCCTTCATCGTTCCATACGGGATGCAGGAAGTAATTCAAAACGACCTTTCGTACATTCGTCATTTTGAAGTCATAATCCCACTTGCATACGGTAACGCCCCACTCTTTACCGATACCTTTTACCTCTATGACGCACGCGCCGAGATCGTAGTAAACGCTGTCGGTGCTGTACGGCATAAGTATCGGGTCGAACACGTCCGCGTTCGGAGTCACGCGAAGCTCTTCAAGCGGTGTCTTTTCGAGCTTTTTCTTAATTTCTGCGTTCTCCGCCGAAAGCTGTTCCAGTACGGCTTCAAGGCTTTCCGATGTTCCGTATGTCATATTGAACACCTTGTCGCCCACCGAAATATATTTGTGACTGTTCCAAAGCTGAGGATCTGTCATCTCAAACGTCCCGTCCGAACGGGTATGATAATACCGTATCGGTAGGTATGTTTCCCTCTCTTCTTCGGGTGTCAGAACCGTGTACAGGGAAATATCTGCGCCCGCGCTCTGCATATAATCGTACAGCACATATCTGTCCGCTTCATTCTCGATAACAGCCTCTACATAGTATCCGAATTTAACAAAATTTGTATCTCTGATGTCGTGAACGAAAACTATGCTCATATTTCCGAACTTGTCGGGCTGTTCCTCCGCGGCTTTCCACAAAAGCTCGAATATGCGGCGCACACCATGCACGTTATCGCTGTAATTATATTTCGTATTCTGATCTGTCAGTTTTTGAAGTATGCGCACGCCCGTTCCCCATTCATCGTTGCCGACGGATATAATGAAATTGTCGGTAAGTCGATAGAACGTGACAGCCGTGTGCTCCTCATTCGTGAAATAGTCGTATACTCTCGTTTTCGTAAGTGTTTTTTCAGCCTTTTCGGGAACGAATACATCGTCCTCACAGACGGGCTTCATAGCGTTCCAAACACTGCTTACATCGGCGGGAGAAAGGCTGTACGAGGACAGCAGCTCGCTTACCCGTTTATATGGAATTGCGCCGAAATTCACATACTGATACAGGTCACTGCTGCAGACGACGATCATATTGTTACTGAAAACGGCACCCTCTCCAGCGGCGGGAAGCCTGTCGGACAGATACTTTTCCTGTATGGGTATCACCTTGTACTCTATGTGCTCGACTGTCTCCTCTACGGGAACTTTTGCCTCTTCCGCAAGTCCGAATATCTCACATATCTTTGCCGCAGCTTCCGCGTCGGCGGTCTCAAACTCTTTCTTCGTTTCGTCAAAATGAACTATATACCCGATATCACTCTTGTCATAGCATCTCAGCACTGTTCTCATTTCATCGGCGTTTATAAAATGTATTGAATCCACGTCGTACTTTTCACCGGGGTGCTCCAGAGCAAAACTTATCATATCGTCCGTGTCATACAGCGTATATGTCCATTCTCCGCTGTCGTTCGTTTTATAAGCCAGTGACAGCCCTATCGACGCCGGAAGAAGGTCGAACATCTCCGGGTACAGGCGTTTCAAACGGTCTGTTTCCGTTTCAAATTCAGGAATTTTATCGTCCCATATATTGACCGGGTCTGTCGCCGATAATGTTGTATCAGAGGAAACTGAGGGTTTATCTGGCTCCTTGACCGCTATCTTATCCCAATTCATTATCAGAAGCACCGCCGCACCGATGATAAGAATTGCCACCGCTGCAACACCGAGCGAATGTGTCACCCAATATATAATACGTTCCTTCTTCGTTATATGCACCTCGGATCCGTATTGAACAAAACCGCCGGAATTAACAGGAACCGATGCACTGTCTGCGCTCGTATAAGCGGGTGCGGCTTTTTCTATCAGGTCTTCCCCGATGTCTCCGAGAGCTTTTATAAGTCTGTCGGCTCTGTCGTTCATATCTGCACACCCTCCTTTTCCAAGTATTCCCGCAGCTTCTCGCGTGTACGGTGCAGTGACATTTTGACCTTGCTCTCGCTGACACGCATTTCGTCTGCTATCTCCGCGACTGTGCGCATATACCAATAACGCTTTAAGAAAATAAGCTGCTTTTCGCGGTCAAGTGAGCGCAGAAACTTATCGAGCAGCGCCGAAAGCTCTTTATCATCAACGCTCTTTTCCACACTTTCCGTCGAGGGAATACTCTCCGAAAGTTCATCATAAGCAGCCCCGTATCTGCCGCCACGCTTCTTTGCCGACATACGATCAAGCATATTCAGTGCGATATTGCGTGCAATGCGGGCTATGAACGCGCGGAACTTCTCCGGGCGCTGCGGCGGTATTATCTCCCAGAGTCTCATATATGTATCGCTGACGCATTCCTCGCTGTCCTCATGGTTTCCGAGAATGCCGAAGGTCATTGACCGGCAGAACGCTCCGTGCTTTTTGTCAGTCTCGGTTATAGCGTCTTCCGAACGCGCGAAGTACAGTTCTATTATTTCGGAGTCCTTCATCTTATCCCTCCCGTTTTTGGCTCTCTGATATATATGACAGGAAACAGGTGCCAAACGTCACACATTTTCAGAAATATTATAGCGCAGATCGTCAGAAAATGCAAGAAAAGCATCACCGGTATATTCCGATGATGCTTTTTCTGTTATTCTGAGATTTTTTCTGGAGTATCGGCGGTTATGTCGAACTCACAGCAGATCATTATCTCTTTTGTCTTTCCGTCGATCACTGCGCTGAACTTCTTCCCCAACCGATAGTGTCCGGCAGAAAGTGTACCAAACAATTCCTTCCATACAATATCGCCCATAATACCGGACGAACCTCCGCCGGTAAATGCATCCAGAGCAGGTGATGCAGACTTCGACGGAACCCCGCCTTCCGCAGCAGGAAGTGTCTTCCATTTACCGCCGGCTGTCTGTTTTTGCAGCGAAAACTCTTTATCGCTTAATGTTCTTACGTTATAGTCTCCTCCGAGACTTTCAAACGCAAATCGTCCGCCTGTCCGCGAAACCTCGATCGGTCGTATCTGCAAACCGAACTCGTTTGTCATGTATTCCTCGACTGTGAATTCCGCGTAAATCGTTTCGGAAACGCTGCCGCCGGTGAACGTAAGGCCTATGCGATATTCCCCGACAGGAAGACTGCCCGCTCTTTCCCGCCAGTCAACGGTAAATGTCACTACATCACCCGCGTTTATTTTTCGGGCAGTCTCCGGTGTGGGGATCCCCGGAACAGCGGTAGAATAATACTCTGTCCATTTGCCGTTTTTCTTCTGCTCTATGACATAGCTGTTCTCATTGAAACTCATGTGTTCGCTGACCGTATCGCCTATACTTGCGGCATCAAGTGTTATCCAGCGCGCGGTATTCCGTTTAGTGTTAAGTGTTATACCGAGTTCTGAACCGGTTTCCGGAACATCGAATTCCATATAAAAGTCACATTGGTCGTAATCACCCGTTTTCCGGAAATCCATGAACTCCTTGACTAACCGATAATGTCCTGCGGGAAGATATCCGTAAATATAAGTCCAGTTTATCTGATTTTCATTATGCGCGCCGGGCTCAAGGATATATCCGATATCCGTCCAATTAATTTCATCTGTTATATATCCAAGTTTTTCCCATGTACCGAATTCATCGCTCTTTACTTCGATGCTGAAGTCTTCGCCATAAGTAAGCTCTCCCGTGGCATTACCGCCTTTCTGATCTATAAGGAGCGTCATTCCCGCAGGCGTTACGTCCTTCGCGGACATCGTTATTCCCCAGTCTTTTTCGCCGTTTGTTATCTCAAATTCAGGAGAATAATATACAGAACAGTTTAGAATATCATCTTTCTTACTTCCCGTCCCCGCATAATTTACAAGCCATATCATCATACGATATGTTCCGGCTCCGAGACTTCCGAGTCCGTTTGTATCGGTGTATGAAACATTGATTTGCGTGGTGTCGTTCACTTTCAAAGGCGTTATTTCAGAATCAGATATTGATGTTGTCGGGTCTGACGACGGATTATTCCACCTGCCGTCTTCCAGCCTCTGCGTCACTATCCGGGAATAAAAACCGAGTTTAACTTTGTTATGAAAATAATTGTGACCGCCATGTGTTACAACAAGTACTGCACCGTCCGGAGTTGCATCTTTTACCGATATTGCAATATCGAACAGATTTGGTATATCATCGGTTATATCGAACTCTGCATAAACAGGCAGATATCCGATTTTTTGCCATGTTACTGTGCTTGTAACACTCAGATTTTTTACAATTCGGTAATGCCCGTTCGGTATCTCATTATCGTAGCTATATTTACCGTAGAACGACACTTTTTCCGTTGTCTCATTGCCCCAATCTCCGCCGAGATCGAAAAGTCCGTCCCACCATGTAGTTTTCTCGACATTATCGGGTTCATAGACCACCCAGCTTCCGTCTGCTGCAGGAGTTTCCAACTGATACCGGTTATACCATGTATATTCAAGCTTATCCGCATATCTCACGCTCTCGTCTATGGAATAATTCAACATCAGCCCTGATGTTTTCAAGTCACTGACCGTTATTTTCAGTCCGCACGCTTCTGCGCCCTGCTTGACAAGGGCTTTGAGCTCGTCATCGGTGGGAGAGACTTCTGCGGGTTCTGTTGTTTCCGATGAAACAGCAGCTGAAGATTCAGGCAGCGTTGTGTCCGCAAATGTGCTTGCGCTTATTTCAGCCGCAGTATCATACAGAAGCGCATTCGTTGTGATTTCCGCAGATGTTTCTGTGGTGCTTTCTGTTTCAGCATCACGCGAACGCTCTGCTTCAAGAAGTTCCTGTTCCAAAACGGAAAGCTCCTGCTTTAGTCTGTCTATATGATCATCAAGAACGGATATTTCATCATCGTATGCCGCTTTGATTTCAGAATAATAATCAATATCCGCTTCTATTCCCTTTATTTCCTGCAATATTTCAGGCGTTTCATCAAGCGCCCTTAGGTTCACGAGCGTCTCTGCAAGAGCGTTCAGACTGTTGTTTGCATCCTCTGCTTTTTTTGAATAAGCGTTTTTTTCAGTTTCCGCATTCTCGATCCCAGCTTTCTTTTCTGCTATCTTTTTCTTTATTTCGGTTATTTTATCACTAAGAGCAGTTGTCTTGCTTGTCGTAATCTCTTCGTCCTTTGTCACCTGTGCTGCGGTAACAGCCGGCTCATTTGTCCCGGTAACAGTCACGTTTCCCCCGCCCTCTTTAAGCAGTTCTATATTGTTGTCTTTCAGATATTTCGCTCCGAAGAATGCCCCGGCAAGCACTGCAGCGACCGCAGCTATACCCGCCAATGCTTTAATAATTTTATGATCTCCGGTTCTTACGTTAGTTCCTGCGGCTGCATTTGCGCGTACAGCTGCACGTTCCTCACCCGGAGCTGTGTTTTCAGCCCTTTTCAGCACGTTTTCAAGCGCGTTTTCAATATCGGAAGGGGGATATTTGCTCTCGGCTTCGGACATTGCATTTTCTACGATCTCTTTGATATCCATTCTCACCGCTCCCTTCTCTCAATAAGTTTTTTCAGCTGTTCTCGCCCGCGTTTCAGCCGAGACAAAACCGCACTTTTGCTTACACCGGTAATCTCTGCGATCTCCTCGACGTGATAGCCCTCACAGTAGTGCATATACAATGCCGTACGGTTGTTTTCCGGCAATTGCAGGAAAAGCTCGAAAACCTGTCCCTGCTCTTTATCCTTGTCATCATAATAAACTGCCGCCAATGTATCTGCCGGAATATCCTGCGTTCTGCTCCTTGCCCGGAGAATATCCGTACTGAGATTGACAGTACAGCGAAGCAGCCATGCCTTAACATGGTCGTCGCCGTTAAATGTATTCCCGCAGGTGTACAGTCTGAAAAACACCTCCTGCGCCGCGTCATCTGCGTCGTGCGGATCCTTGCAGCGGCACAGTGCGGTACGGTAAACGCTCTTGTAATACATGCGCATATATCGTTCAAGATCGTTGGCGGTCATTCCGTTCCCTCTTTTCACTTATGTCTTTTATAATAACACGATACAGAGCGCCGAAAAATTGCGCTCACCGCAAACTTTGTAGCATCTTACAATATTATACATCATTTTTATTGCAAATGCAACAAAGCTGATAGATCGTTGCTATTATCTTTACAATCTGATATAATATGACCGATAAATCGGAAAAAATATGAGACAAAATGCTCTTTTCAACCGTTTTATATACAGAACGCGTTCATGAACGGAAAGAGGTGACACTATGACCGACGAGGAATTCATATCCGATGTGGAGCGATATAAGAATATGCTTTTCCGGCTTGCTTACAGCAACACCGGGGACAGCTCGGTATGCGACGACATCGTTCAGGAGGTCTTCCTGAAATACCTTAATTGCGGCAAGCACTTTCCGGACGATGATAGCAAAAAATTTTGGCTTATCCGGGTAACGATAAACAAGTGCCGGGATCACACACGGCTTTTCCGGAATACCCACAGAACGGAACACGAAGACAATACGGCAATAACGTCCGATAACGTAATTGACGACAGGATCGCTCTCCGGGAGGCTCTGAAAAAGCTGCCGCAGAAATATCGTGATGTGATATTCCTGCATTATTACGAGGGATATTCCGCAGCGCAGATAGGCTCGATGCTGAAAATAAGCACCTCGGCGGTCACATCTCGTCTCCAGCGTGCCCGGGAAGCCCTGAAAAAATATCTCGAATAGAACGGAGGAAATGTTATGAGCATATATAAAGAATATTTCAACGAAGTGGAGTCGTCACTTTCCGGTGAGAAAATACTCGCCGATGCTGCGAAAAAGTCTAAAAAGCGGATAAACAAAGCCGCGGCGATACCAATAATCATAGCAGCGGCGATGAGCATTTGTGTTGTATCTGTGGGGGCAGCCTGCAACTGGGATTTCAAGTCGCTGCTGGTAAGTGATTATTCTGATTACAGACGCGACAGCGCCAAATGGAACGAACCCTACATCGGCACTGAACAGGAACAGTTCATGTACGGCGGAACTTACACCGTTCCCGAGGGGTTGCAGGAATTTCATGAAATGACAGACAAGGAGCTTGAACTTCTTGACAGACTGACTGTTGATGTCAATAAAACACTGGAATTTGACGACTTTGATTTTAGTCTGAGCGGGCTTATTTATGACGGAACCGTTCTCCGCGTTTTTGCCACGGTAACAGATAATATAAACAGTGAGATTGACTGGAAAAATGATGATAATATATTTACAATTGAAATAGACGATATGAATGGCACAGTTGATATTGCGGGTATGGGTGGAAGCCATGTCGGAGATCTCAGAGGCAAAAATCATGTCGATTGGACATACGAATGGAAAATATCGTCACTTCCGGATAAGGTCGATTCACTGACATTTATCATTCATAAGCGAGGTGAGACAGTGACCGGCTACACCGACTATTACGAATGCGGCAGAATAAACGTGACTCTTCCCGACGCAGCCGAACTTTCACAGACTTATAGACTCGATAATTACACGACCCTCGGCGATTACGGGTATTCTCACCTGAAAGAGGTTCGGTTTTCACCGCTCGGAACGTATATCAATTTTGACTTCAACTTTGACGGACGTTTCAAGGATTTTTATAGCGTCCATATCGGAGTTCCACCGGTATTTCTCACAATGAATGACGGAACAGTCATAGAATTTCAGGGCGGTGTCGGAGATCGGGCGGTCAACGATGACGGCAGCTTCAATCATGGCTGGCAGCTCTCACAAAAGGGATATATGATCGACGCGTTCGACATAGCTTCGGTACAGATCGGCGACTGCACCATAGAGCTTGACGATTCGATGATAATTGAATGAGCGTAGAGCGCACAGGCTTTCGGGCTTGTGCGCTTTTTCTTGAAAACTAAATTATTATCTGCTATACTTGGTTTATGTGCGAAAAAATGATCGTTCCGGTCGTCTAATATATGTAAGAGCAAATTTGCGCTGAAAAGGAGGAAACCGAATGGATAACCACGCGGATAGCTACCGCCGTTACCTTGACGGTGATGACAAAGGACTTGTGGAAATAATCGGGCATTACAGATACGGTCTTACGCTTTACATAGGCGGCATTGTCGGGGACATCTGTCTCGCTGAGGACATAATGCAGGAGGTATTCGTGAAGCTTGCGGTAAAGAAGCCGAAATTCGGCGGGAAAAGCAGCTTCAAAACGTGGCTGTATTCTGTCGCACGCAACTGTGCGGTCGACAGGCTGCGGCAAAGAGCGAGACATAAAGAAACACCGCTTGACGAGTGCTTTGAAACGTCCGATGAAACGGATATCGAAAAGCAGTACATAAAAGAGGAGCAGAAGATCGAGCTGCACAAAGCGATGAAGCGGCTATCGTCTGATTACGCACAAGTCCTGTATTTACGGTATTTTGAGGATTTTGACACGAACGAGATCGCAGGTATCATGCGCAGATCGAAAAGGCAGATCGGTGACCTGCTGTACCGTGCAAAAAAATCACTCAGGACCGAACTTGAAAGGGCGGGATTTACCTATGAAGACTAATGAACAGATAGCGGCTTATGTTTTCGCCGCACGAGATGAATATATCAGAAAACAGGAAAAAAAGCGGTCTGTTCTGAAAACAGCCCTGCCGCTTACTGCGGCGGCACTGACGCTGGTATCGCTGACCGTATTCGGGGCGATAATAAATATTAACGGAACCGATCGCAGCTTCACATCAAATATGACCGTACAGGAGACAGTTGCGGCAACGGCAATACCGGAAACAGGTCCGGCAATATACCTCGACACATACACAGGTATGCAGGTTGGCTGGGACGAAATGCCGGCTTATGACAAATTCCGCAGCTTCACTCACGACGGAAAAGAGTACCACGGATTCAGGCATGAGGACGGCTCCGGCATCATTCCGGAAAACGCGGTCGATGAAAAGCTGTATGATGTCACTATGAGCACGATAGAGACCTTTTCGGAGAAGGAGTTCCGGATAAACGCGGAGGTTTTCTCTATAACCGATATACAGCCAGATGCCGCAGTCGCGGTGAGATTTGAAGGAGAGGACGAATACTGCTCGTTCAGACGCGGAGACTACTGCCTTCCCGCAACTCTCGGAGAGCTTACCGACGAGCTTGACCTTATGGATTCCATGTCATTTGGGAATATATGGATCCCCGAAAGAGGAATGGGAAACGCTTATTACACCTACGATCCGATACCGGTCAGCGCGGATCACGCTAAGCTTCTGATGCAGCTTTTTGAGGAATGCCGGGATATAAAATGCGAGAGCGACGATGATATTATGTTCTCCCGTCAGGTGTTCTCCGTTACCGCAGATGTCGAAAAGGCGGGAATAGCGAACAGGTATATCGGGTTCATGGAGGACGGGTACATGATAACTAATATCATGGAATACGCGTTCTGCTTCAATATCGGCACCGAGCGCGTGCAGCGGCTTGAGGAAGCGTTTAAGATAAGTGAACAGACGCCGCATATCCAGACCTTCCCCGAACCGCCGCAGACTACCGCCGCCGATGATTACTACGGCGAAGAAACGAGCATCGGCACGGTCGTGATGCACACGCAGGACACTATGATAAGTCAGCCCGCGCCGCAGACTATTCCGGAATAATATATGGTAATAATTGCCAAAGTTTATTGTGATATGTAACAAATTTCCAAAAATGGCGTAACATTTTGCCATTCATGTTCGTTTATATTATTAGCACAAGATAATGTGCTGCTAAATACCCCTACAACCAATACGCGCACAGGCTTCGGGCTTGTGCGCGTATTGGAATCTAATGCATAATTCGATACAGCAAATAAACGACTCAAGCGCACGGGTCATCTGATCCATGCGCTTTATAGTTAAAGTAACCAATACATTCTTTAAAAGCTTGTACACTTTTCACGAATTCCAAAAAAATGCCTTAAAGCAAAATTCCTTCAGCCATGTCTATAACGAAAGACTGACTATTATGCGAAATATCCCCACCACATGTGCTTCCGTTATATTACTTGCGAATACGGACTATAATGGAACCGTCATTCCGATGAATAGCAATATAATAAAAAGTACAATATTTTTCTGATAATACGCAAGTTTTGGATTTGATTTGCGAGTGTATAGACAAAGGAGTGGAAATAATGACAATCAAAAAATATAAAAAGATATGCTTGTTGATAGGTATTGTCATTATCATACTGTTGTTTCCATTCAGCTATCATCTCAGAGATGGTGGCACAGTCGTTTACGAGCCCATAACCAAAATATACAGAATATATAAAATGCACGCATTAACAGCCGGTCCGGACAGGCTATACGGTGACTTTTATATCGGGACTGTTATTTACATTTTCGATCAAGAAGTGTATAATGATGTTAGTGTTGCCAACAGAGAGTGACGGAGGACAAAATGGACGATGCAGGGATAATAGAGCTGTACTTCAGCCGTGACGAAAATGCGATAAAGGAGACTGACAAGAAGTATGGTGTGTATTGTACAACAATAGCAATGGGTTTGCTGCATCTCAGGGAGGACGCCCAAGAGTGTGTCAATGATACATATTTGTCAGCATGGAATCAAATACCGCCGTTTGTTCCGGAATGCCTGCGTACTTTTCTTGGGAGACTCACCCGTAATATCGCAATATGCAGATATAGGAGAAACAATGCGATGAAGCGCCGCGACAGTCTGGATATACCATTTTCTGAGTTGGAGGAGTGTCTGCCCTCTGACAGGAATGTTGAACAAACTTTTGACGCAAAACAGCTTGGAAGATATATCAGTGAATGGCTGGACGGGCTTGCAGAACAAGACAGAATGATATTTGTGAGAAGATATTGGTTAGGAGATAAGGCTGTTGTGCTTGCTAAGATGACGGGAATGACGGAGTCGGGAATGTCTCGTAAACTCACGATACTGAGAAATGATCTGCGCAAATATCTTACTAAAAAGGGGGAGAATATATGAACGAAAGAGCATTGTTGATGTTTGATGCGATCACAGAAATACGCGATGATATAATCGAGAAAGCAACTGATTATAAATTTAAAAAATCTCCTATGCGGTTTCTCAGGTCGATAAGTATAGCCGCAAGTATATGTTTTGTGCTGGGGGCTGCTATATTATCCGCGAACTTATTATCAGGGACAAAAGACATACGAACTTCAAATTACCCACAGGCGAATACTGAGACAATGATCAGTACAGCCTCAACTCAGGTCTCGGAAGAAGAATTATTACCATCAGTAACGGAAATATCACAAATTACTACGGACATGAATGTCACGACATCAAAAGAAATAGTACCTCAAACATCAGGCACCGATACGGTAAGTGAAATTATAACCGAGACAACATCAGAAACAACTGCCACAGAGACAAAGACTGCAATAACAAGTCAGACATCAGATTCCGATACTGCGAGCAGTGTTACAACTGCAGCAACAACAGAAACAACTTCTACTGATACAACGGCAGACACAACCGCTGAATCCGAGGGAGATGTAATAGTTGACTCCGGTGCAGACTCTTGCTATATCCTGATGAGCTTCGATGATGTAGTCAAAGCCAGTTATTCTATTGCTGTAGTACGCTGTGATGCTGTACTGCCCGACGTGGAAGGAATGAACGACGAAACAGGTGCGTATGCAGTGACCACTGATGAAATCTTGCTCGGAAATGATCTGCCGGAAAACTTTATTATCAGAAATATTAGCAGCAGTGATCTTATTCTTGAAGAGGGCGAGTGCTATGTAGTGTTCCTCGGACGGTCGAGCTCCGTATTCTATGATGAAGATAGGTATTATATAGACTGTCGCACTTTTATGCTACTGAACGATGATGGTTTCATTGAGAAAACTATGTCACAGGGTTCGGAAACTGACATCGGAATATACTCGCTCAGCGAACTAAGACAGTATTTCTCCGATAATAATCTGCACGCGAAGGCTAATGAAGGTATCAAATACACAACATCTTCCGATATCAAAGATGTCGTGAATGAATCTGAGTATGTTCTGGAGGTCAGAATAAAGGAAATACAAATAGATTTTGTACCTGATCGCACAACATATACAGTTGAGATTATAAACAAGTATAAATATATGAACGAGATCACACCCGACAGTATTGGAAATCTGACAATAACAGTTCCTAAAAGTCTTTGCGCGGTCGGTAACAACTATGTTGTTTTAGTTAACAGTTTAGGCTCGGGTTCAGGCAGCTTTGTTGTTTCTTCACGCAAACTGAGCGTATTTCCTGCCGACAGCCCTGAGGCACAAGAGATCATAGAAATTGTAAAAAATCAAGAACAGTAAAGCAACAATCGGCTGCAATCAGCTGATATAGTAAACAACCGAGGACAGGTGTATAATTCGCCTGTCCTTGTTTTATTGACCCGCCTCGTTTCAATGTCTTTTTATTTCTTACTGCCGAAGTTTAGTTTTATATTTATCGATGCGAACATTCTATATATTTTTACGCCGCACATCCTTGCATGAAAAAACGCATTGAAATCCGGAAAGATATCTGCTATAATATTTTCAGAAAAAATCTTGAAAAAAGTGTTCGGTTTACGTCCGAAATATTGACTATATTAGTAGAGGGTATTATATGGAAGGGCAAAATGACTGACGAAAAGATAATAAAACCAATATAAGAAATGAACTGCCCCGATTTGTGCATACAGCTCAGATCGGGGCAGTTCAGATTCTATAATAAAATTCAGTTTTTACAGACAGTATCCTACTCCATTATCGGCGGGTGATTTTCGTCTGCGTTGGTAAATCATCTAATGTGTAAACTATTCTATTATCATCGAATCGTCAAGCTCTATGGTGCAGTCGCCGATCTGTACCGAAGCTATGTCAAACGTGTCTATGAGATAATTCTTCTGAAATGCCTGCCATGATATATAAAAACTACCGTCATCGTTTATTCTGTATTCATTTCCGACAGCTTTTGCATTCTGTTCTATTACAGTTCCGTCATTCATAGTGATAAAAACTGGTGGAAAGGCTGGGTGTATGCTCTGGAGGTCTTTATATCTTGAATCAAGATTGAAGTCATAGTCAAGCAAGACACCGAGCGGCGAAAAGGTGATGTTTTTAATATGTGATTTTCCGCAGCTGCCGAGCATGGTATCTGTCTCAATATTATACGTCCTGCAAAGGTCACTGACATCAGGCAGATCTACTGTAAATTCTCCGCACATCGGATAGCTTGAGAAACCTGCACTATTGGTATAAGCATAACCAACGACAACAATTATTTTTTTCACATTGTGTTCTGCGGTAAACGAGGTATAGCGTGTTCCGGATATGCTGTTTTTTCCGATAGCATTTTCATCAGTACCGCCTACACCACCGTGTTTTGACAGCTCATTACGATTTTCGTCCAAAAGGGTATAGTTGAATACATTCCATGCGTTGCCCTGTTCCACAACATCGGAAAAACAACCGTTATTACTGGTAACGGTGGATCTTATTCCGATTACATTTCCGTCATATAAAATCCCGTGAACTGTAAGAGTGTGTTCATCAGCTTCAAATGTTTTTTCAACAGGTATCGTGACTCTGTCAATCAACTCAAACTCCTTTGCAGTGAATTCATGATAAATTCCTATCTCTTCGGGATATTGTACTGCTTCACCGTACAAGAAAGGCTCAACCTCATTTCCTGCTTTAAACGCATTTGCAACTTCAGAAGCATTCTTCCTTTCCCGCGTATAATCACTTACCAGCAGCGACTTGAAATCCCAGTTGCAGGCGGCTCCCACCGACACAACGAGTATGCTCATAGCCGCTGCAATAAAAACAGGTATTGCTACAGCTTTATTGATACGCCTTTTTGTTGTTCCGGTGCTTGCGGCAGCTATGACGCTCTCTGCCGTAACGCTTGTGTGCAGTCTGTCAAACTGATCTTTGTATATACTCATATCAATTCCTCCGTTCATTCAAGGTATTTTTTCAGCATTTCGCGCCCCCGCTGTAACCGCGAAGTGATCGCAGACGTACTCAGATGCAGAATACCGGCGATCTGACCTGCTGTAAAGCCCTCGTAATAGTAAAGATGAATGACCTCCCGATAGATCGGGCGCAGTTTTTGCAGAGCCTCCCGAAGCGAGAGCAGTTCGTCGTTGTCGCTGTATTCCTTGACAGGTTCGTTCTCCGACAGTTCTGACCTACGGCTGTGCCACCAGAATTTTGTGTGGTTGTGGCAGCAGTTTATTGTGACCCGTATAAGCCATGCTTTTTTGCTCTCTTCGCGCTCAAAGTCCTTGCCGAGACGGTAATACTTTATGAAGGTCTCCTGCACGATATCATCACATACGGACATATTTCCTGTGCAGCTGTACGCAAGACGGAACAACATATCGCCGTATTTGTTTACATCTACGGTAAATTCAGCATCATTCACTTTACCACCTCTTTTCGTATTGAACGCGTTCTAAATATAAAACAATTGCGAGGGGTGTTTTGTCGCAAGTATTTTTAGAAAAATAAGATTTATATGAATTATAACATACGCCTTGATCTGTTTCAACCCCGTATCGTTGACAACTCTCCATGTATATGCGATAATAATTCAGAAAAAATTTTGATTTTATCTCATTTTTTTAAAGCGGTTTTTAGACGCCCCATTATTTTTGGGAAAATACCTATATGCTATTGACATTTGCTACACGATGTAGTATAATATAGTTACTACACAGTGTAGCATTTGCAAATGAGGTGATAATATGGATATTCAGACATTATCGGATTCCGAGCTTGAAGTGATGAACGCTATATGGGACAAGGGTGCGCCTGTATCGGTTTCGGAGCTTCTCAAATATTTTTCAGATACAAAGGGGTGGAAAACAACAACAATAGCAACATTTGGAGTAAGGCTGATAAAAAAGGGGTTTTTATCCGTAGAGAAAATAAAGAATATAAAATACTACACGCCGCTTATATCTCGTGAACGCTATGACAGCTCACTTGCACGGAAATTCATTGATACCGCCTACAAAGGTTCGGCAATGAATATGTTTGTGTCACTCTGGGACGGCAAGGAGATCACACGCGAGGAGATCGACGAGATACGCAAGTGGATAGACGATTTGAAATGAGGTGTGCGGATTGGCAAACTTTTTCATCTACATACTGATCTCGTCTGTGGTGTGTTCGCTGTGCGGATTGTCTGTATTGCTGCTGAACAGGCTTGCAAAGGGCGTTTCACAGCGATTTAAGTGCAGTATCCTGACGCTTGCAGTAATTGTCCCGTATATCGGTGTGTTTGCCGCGCCGATCTTTCCGAAAGTCGCAACTACACCGGAAATAGCATCAACAGTCGTTGAGAACGAATACAGAGAGGACGTTGTCAGCGGGTATGTTACCGAACAAAATTCGGAAACTCCTGTCATTGAAGAAAAGCAAACCTTTCAGATGATCTCCGTTGACATTATTGTCATTGCCGCTTGGGTATGGTGTGCTGTCGCGGCGTTTATGCTGACATACAGTATAGCACGTCATATCCGGCTTTCACTTATACTGCGAAAACAGCGGCAGCTTATGAGTAACAGCGGCACTCTCCGCATCTATACTGTCAGTATGCAGATATCACCGTTCATTTCCGGCTTTTTCAAGCCGGTGATATATATTCCTTACGGGACATACACCAGCGACGAGCTTGAACTTGCTGTTGCTCACGAGACTGCACATTACAAGCGCGGTGACCTGTACAGGAGACTGCTCATAATGATACTTAACTGTGTGAACTGGTTCAATCCGGCGTATCGTTTTGTTCTGAAAAAGCTGATACAACAAACGGAGTTTGCCTGCGACGAAACAGTCATAAACACATTAGGAAAGGATTCGGATAAACGCTACGGATATATGCTTCTTAAAACAGCCGAAAAAGGGAGCAAAAACGGTGTTCTGGGCGTTGGGCTCGGAAGCGATGCCGAAAACCTGAAAAGGAGGATAGAAATGATAATGAACAATAACAGAAAAGCATCACGGAATGCGAGAGCTGTTACTTTATGCGCATTCATTTCGTCAGCTGTAATCTGTATAGGCGGCTGTGGGGCGGCAATGGCAACAATAGTTCCCGGTTCTGAAACAAAAGACGAGGGTATATGGATGAGTATTTACTTCAATGATCGTTCGGAGGTCCCGCAGACACTTTTTACCGGGAAATACTATCTTACAGACGGTACACCGGATTCATATATCGCGGTAATCCCGGACGGAACTCTTGAAATACACTGTGATGAGTATTTCGATGATCTCGAACAGTACGAGACTGTTGAACGTTTCGGAGAAGAAGAGGCGAAGTTTGCCGCAGAAAGACGGGAGTTCCTGAGAAGCAAGCCCATGTACTTTTATAATAGTGTCATGGGAACTATCTGCCTGAAAGATCCTGAAGATCAGACAGGGGAACGGATCTATGATCGCTGGTTTGCTGTACACACAAGTGAATACGATATCCTGCTTGAAACTTACAATAAAAAATATTACTTTCACAAGCCGGTATATGAAGTAAACGAAAATGGTCAGACTATCGGATTTATTCCCGATGGTGCCACTGAAGATGAATTCCCCGACCTTATCCCTGTTATCGGTGACAACGGAAAAGCCGGATATATCTATGAAAGAGAACTTTTCGGAACTCCGTCCTCGCCGGAAGAGGCTATGAAGATTCACGAAGCCATTGAAAATGGTACATATGAGCCTAAATCCGTAAATGTATATGAAGCAGACGGTAAGACTGTCATAGATACTTTCACGGAACAGACAGGGACAATGGAACATGTCACTATGAATGAGGACGGGACTTATACATTAATCGGAGAATAAATGCCCCCTACACGCATTTATAAAAAAACAGGCACATGAGTTTTCGGCTCGTGTGCTTTTTCATTGAAATAAGTACAAGAATATGTTATAATTTCAGTGCATAACAAAAACATATCGGCACTCTGCACTGTAACGCGGTTTATTATTTGTCCGATTTTCACAAAATTTAAAAAAATTTCAAAAAACCGGTAACATCGCTGCTTTTCATTCGTTATATAAGTAGAGGCAGTTATATCTTCGGATCCGGAGGAGCAGGAAATGCTTTCGATATATCTATCAATGGTTAAGACCGATGAACAGCGTACATTCATCGAGCAGTTATATAAGACCTACGAGCGCAAAATGTACGGAGCAGCATTCGATATATTGCACAACAAACACGATGCAGAAGATGCGGTACATAGTGCATTTGTACGAATTATCGAAAATATTGAAAAAATAATGCAAATCCCCGCTGATAAACAGGGGTATTACATCGTTATTATAAGTAGGAACATATCAATAGACATTCGCAGGAAGAAAAACAATTCAGAGATGCCGATCGAGAATATTGAAGAAATCGAGGACAGGATATCATTTGACGATGTCATTGATTCCCGTTTAACAGCCGAGAGCATCAGAAAATGTATATTTTCGCTCAGGGAAAGTGATTTCGAGGTGCTGTATCTGAATCTGCTGTGTGAGCTTCCGGCAGCGGATATAGCCGGAATACTGGCGATAAAGCCGACTACGGTAAGGCAGCGCATCTATAAAGCAAAAAAGAGGCTTATTAAGATCATAGAGGAGCAGAAATGTTGAGTGGTGAACAGCTATTAAAACAGGCATTTTCAGAGACCGCAGCAATAAAGTATGAGCAGGTACCGGAATACCGGCATATCTTTTCGCTGCGCTATCGGATACGCAAGCATAAGCTCCTGCGTTCATTGGAGCGTAAGACCGCATCGGAACCGAGAGCGCATACCGGACGTTTCAGACTGAAATACTTCGTTCTGGCTATCATTATGGCTTGTGTGCTGGTGCTCACCGGTGGTGTTATAATGTTTTGGGCTGATGGATTTAAGGGTATTGTGCATTCCGATCATATAAGATTGTATGTATCGGATATTGAAGGCTCTCCGGAAACAATAGAAAAATGCTGTTTCCTGTCAGTTTTGCCGGAGGGTTTTACTTTGGAGCATTACACAACCGGATACTCTATGAATTTTATTGTTTACAGAAATAATGAGGGGAAAGATATATTTTTGATCCAATATGTGAAAAAAGAATTTGATCCTTATGTAAATAATGTCGATGTTGAATTTACTGAAACAACCGTTAATGGCTATAAAGCTATATATGCGGAACACAGTAAAGATGGCTTTACCGACTCTATAATTTTCTGGGACAGCGAGGATTATGTTTTTGAAATGTCAGGAAGCGGTTCAAAAGAATACATTAGAGAACTTGCTGAAAAAAACGAGATGTCAGGGTTTATAGAAACAGAATAAACTATATTAATACGGAACATTTATTGAAAGAAATGCTCAATAAGATACTATGAATGAATTAATAATTTATGCGTGAAACCGCACAAAATAAACATTAAGGAGGACAAAACAATGTATGTTATCAACGTAAAGAAAGGAAATGTTGTAATGAAAAAATCATTTAAATTTATTGCGGCGGCATTAGCTGCAATAACAGCAATGTCATGCACGAGCGCGACTGTGTTTGCGGACAAGCTCAAATCCGTTGACGGTGTTACATACCGCTATTCCGACAGCGGCGAACAGGTAGGCAAGTACACGGGTTGGGCGAAAACATCTAAAGGCAGACGCTATTACAAGAATGGGGTGATGCTCAAAAAGACTTGGCTGAAAGCAAAAACTGGAAAATACTATTATATTGGTAAAGACGGATATATGTCCACAGGCTTTGTAAAAGTGACGAGAGATAAGAACAAGGGCGAGTACAGCTACTTTGACGAAAATGGCGTATGGGACGGAAATACATACGCTTCCGATTCATTCGACTCGGTGTTTTTATATGACATTACCGATGTGGCACTAGTACCTCTGGATGAGGTGGAAATAGGCAGCGCTTATACCGATTATTTCACTCTTGATGACAAAGACGACCTAATCTTCTATGCGAATATATCAGATTCACCGGCATGGAAAGGCAAAAAATTCACCAAAGGCAAGGTTTTAGGAGAAATAAAGGTCGTGACCGACAAAAGAAAGCTGAGCGCGATCCCCGAGTACGCAGCAAATGTACTCCCTGTCGGTACTAAGATATATTATGTTACAAATTTTACGGGAGTTCGTTTAGCCGAAGTGGACGGTAAATTAATACCGTATGTACAAACGGCAGCGGGTTGACATTAATTCTCCGCATATCGCACTTTTTATTTCAGAAAGGAAAGCTGATACCATATCTTAAAATTGTTGAAGGATAATTGTTATGATGTTTTCCTGCTGAAAGTCGTAAATAGTGTTGATGACTAATTTAATAAATAAATACCCCCTACAAGCATTTATGCTTAATAAGCGCACGGGTCATCTGATTCGTGCGCTTTATAGTTAAAGTGACCAATACATTCTTTAAAGACTTGTACACTTTTCACGAATTTCAAAAAATGTCATTTTCAGCGTAACATTTTGGTATGTTCATACGTTATTTATTATAGACGGGCAGTGCGTGTTATTTTGCAAACTAAAGTTTTTCTCTCTCCTGCCGATATAATAAATAAGATCAGTTATTCAGAACGCAATGACGCGTTTGTAAATATGAAAGGAGCATCATCATGAACGTAAAAGTGAACCTATCGACAGCCGCAAATCAATTCAACACCCACACACAGCCGACTGCCGCAAAATCAAAGCAGGACGGCTCGTTCCTCAATGTTGGCGATGAGACCACAAAAGTCGGCAAGCAGGATATGGGGACGTTCACCGAGCGTCTCGCGGAAGCCTTCAAGACCGATAATGCCGAGGTCATACGCGCTCTTGATGAACTCTCGGATAGTGATAAAATGGAGATAGCGATGCGCTCGTATCTCCAGATGCAGGGTCGTGTCCACAGCGCGAAAAGCAAGGAAGAATCGGACATCAGACAGTTCAGCGCCTTGAAGGAAGAAAAGGCGTATTATTCCGATATGCTCGAAGAGGCGAAAGAGAACGGTACTGCCGAGATAAAAGACGACAAAGGCGCAAAGTTTATGTTCTCGGACAGGAAAGCGGGCGAAAAGCTATCGACAAGGGATATCGAGAAGGCTTTGGAGGACGTTCAGGGCAGGATCGACAATTTCCTCTATCCATACGGACGCAATGAGGACGGGACTGCAATATCGACACCCGAAAACGAAAGAATGACACGCGACTATATCGCATACGCGAGCGTATTCAAGGAGATAACCGGTCTTGACGCAAAATGTCTCGATCCCGGCGATTCTCTGTTGCTCACCAAGCCTGACCGGAATGAGGATAATTTTATAGAAAAAGCAAGAGAGAATATCGACAGTCTCAATACCATGTCAAAGGACTTGCGCGACCTTATGAAGAAGTACCGCGACGAACAGGAGATCGAGATAGGCGGCGGTGATCTAAGCGAGGAAGCACGCACCCGAATGGAAGCCTTCGATTATGTACGCGAGCAGTTCGTTTACGGCAATCAGAGTGCGGAACTACACACTCTTGGTATCCTGAATACGCAGGCGTGACCTGCAAAAGGAGTAATATTTATGGCAAAAATAGATCTACCAATAGTTGTTTTGAATTTAATCATATGTTTAATATTGACTGGATGCAAAAATAACAATGGCGAAAACTTAATGTCAATTGGATATCGTGCTCAACAAATTAACAATGAGGTAATGTCCTGTATTGAAAACGATAACTCCGAAGCACTTAAGGAAATGTTTTGTAAGAAGGTTTTAGATGCATATCCAAACATTTATGATGATATTGAACGGTTCTTTGAATTTATAGACGGAAATATTGTTTCTTACAAAAAACCTATTTATTCAGAAGACGGATCGAAGAAAGACGGAGAGTGGATCAAGTATCGTAGTGACCCTCAAATATATGGTATTATTACAGACACGAATAAAGAGTACAATTTGATATATTATAACATTCTTGTTTGTAAAGATGATCCTGATCGTATCGGTATCTCTGAAATGGTTATTACTGAGGAGGATACAAATCTTTCTTGCAAGATAGGCGATGTTTATTTGGCTAATCCAGAATTAAAACATTGATTTTGTCCGCATGGTAATAGCCATGCGGATTTTTTATTTTGCATCCCATTCTTTCATACTAATCATGTTAGATTAACTATGACGAATGGAGGCAATACAAATGTGCAATTATAAAGATTACACAGAAAAAGACTTCGACATGAGTTCGTCTACTAATTTATATCCTGAAGAGGAAACAAATGCTATCTTCCAGCAATCCTTATAACCCTGAAAACCTGCTCCACTGTACCGGAAAGATTTTCCGCAGCGTTCTCTGTATTCATCGCATCATCAAGGCTGCAAACAGTCCGGAGTATAGGAAAATAAGCGTCAATGCCGCACTCATTAAGGGTGGCGGCATTTTTAGCGTACCTGTAATACAAACCAACCGCATATCAAATAACAAGATGTAACTTTTGGCAGTATTATTGTAACCGAATCGTAATAATATCGTAACCGCTTTGTAATTGCATTTGACAGACCGCTATGGTATAATATGGAAAAAGGCAGATACACGGCGACTGACGTGCGGCAACAAAAAGGAGCTGAAAACAATGAAAAACAAATATATATTATCAGCAGCAGCACTTCTCACAGCAACACTTGCAATTTCGTCATGCGGCGGGAGCAACTATAAATCAGGAGCAGTGACGACTGCTGCGGCAATGAACTATGATATGATATATCCTATGGCGGAAGAATACACCGTGCAGGAAACGGAATTCAATACCGAAGAGTACAGCGCCATAACCGAGAATACGTTCATGAGCACTGTCTCCGACCCGCTTTCGACATTTTCGATAGATGTTGATACTGCATCGTATTCAAATATCCGCAGAATGATCGATCGCGGACGTGATATTCCTGCTGACGCTGTGCGTATAGAGGAAATGATAAACTATTTCGACTACAGTTATCCCGAGCCTAAAGGCGACGAGCCGTTCTCGGTAAGCACCGAGATCACCGATTGTCCGTGGAACAGCGACACAAAGCTAATGCGCATAGGTTTGAAATCTATGGATATCGATCTGTCACAGCGTGCGCCGATAAATCTCGTGTTCCTTATCGACGTCAGCGGCTCGATGAGCGATGATGATAAACTTCCGCTGGTGCAGCGGTCTTTCTCGATACTTACAGATCAGCTCACACCACAGGACAGGATATCGATAGTCACCTATGCAGGCGAGGATAAGGTAGTGCTTGAAGGTGCGGACGGTAATGACCGCCGTCGTATTCTTGACGCTATCATGAGTCTGGAAGCGAACGGTTCCACTGCAGGCTCAAAGGGTATAACTACCGCGTATGAGATAGCAGAAAAATACTTCATTCAGGGCGGCAACAACCGCATAATCCTCGCAACTGACGGCGACCTTAACGTCGGAGTAACGAGCGAAGCCGAACTTAAAGCCCTTGTAGAGAAAAAGCGCGAGGGTGGTGTATTCCTGTCTGTTCTTGGTTTTGGTCAAGGCAACATCAAGGACAACAAAATGGAAACGTTAGCGGATAACGGAAACGGCGCGTATTCCTACATAGACAGCGAGCGTGAAGCTCGTAAGGTGCTTTGTGAGGAAATGGCGGCAAGCTTCATTACCGTCGCGAAGGACGTAAAAATACAGGTGGAGTTCAATCCCGCGTATATAAAGGGTTATCGTCAGATAGGCTATGAGAACCGCGCTATGTCCGCAGAGGATTTTAATAACGACGAAAAGGACGCGGGCGAGATAGGCGCGGGTCATACTGTCACTGCACTCTATGAGATCGTGTACAAGGACAGCAAAATGGATTTGACATCATCCGATCTGAAGTATTCCGATACATCTGCTCTCGGCACCGAGAATGGTGAGTTGCTTACAGTATCAGTGCGTTATAAGGCTCCCGACAGCGATGAGAGCAAGCTTTTGACATACCCTGTGACCGATCAGGCATATACACAGATCATGTCAGAAGATCTGAGCTTTGCGGCGGCAGTCGCGGAGTTCGGAATGCTCCTGAGAAACAGCGCATACAAGGGCAGCGCCACACAGGACAGCATACTTGCGCTTGTCGGCAATTGCAATATTGAGAATGACGAGTATAAGCAGGAGTTTGTACAGCTTGTCAAAGCAGCAAACTTGCAATGATACCAATTCAGTGCTGATCCGGCATCTGTATTTCCGTACGCAAAACCGTATGCGTTGATATGTTCTCAATTTTTGCGCTTGTTTTTGATATTGCATTTTTCTGATATATGTTGTATAATGAAAGCCACATAGATAAAAAGCGAAGAATTGAAGGGGCTTAGTGAAAAGCGGTAAGTTCTATGCACATTAACCCTTTTGCTTTCAGGGGGAGGAATACAAATGGATCCGTTTTGGCTGATCATTGGACTGATAGTGCTTATCGCTACAGTGTTATTCAACATCATAAAAGCAAAAGGCGGTGCAAAGCTTGTTGCGCGCATCGGAAACGGCATTCTGCTCGCCTTGTTTGCGGGAATAATGATATTATCAAAAGCCGAAGAAGCAAGAATAAACGACCTGTCCGTCAACAACAATATCTTAAGCGGTGGATTTTTCAAATCAATTCGCTATAACGGAGAGTCCGGCGGCTATAGCTTATTCCACGAAAGCAATTTCATGACAGGAGAAGAGTTCGCGGTACCGAAAAGCTGCTGCGATATTCCCGTTGCTGCAAAGTTCACGGGAAACGTATATCTCATTTATACGGGTGATATTGTTCTGTACAAAAATATGGTCACTATCGACTCCAAAAGCTATAATTTGCTTGACAGTGTTGTTGAAGTACTGCCTGATACAACGAATATAAGGATAATTGCATTCATATTAGCGCTCATTACGGCGGCAGGTCTGAACATTGTAATATTTATGATAGTTCTCGTACAGATAAAAAAAGAAAAACAAACGGAATAACTTTCCGCTTTCATCAGTTCAAAATCCCTACCGCCCTGAACACCTGCTCCGCCGTGTCGGAAAGATTTTCCGCAGCGTTTCTCTGTATTCATAGCATCATCAAGACTACAAACACTCCCCAGTATCGGAAAATAAGCGTCAATGCCGCACTCATTAAAGGGCGCGGCATTTTTTTTTGCATACATGTTTCTGATGTCCGCTTTTTCTGTTGCAGTATATCCGATTATGTGATATAATTAATTTATCGGAAGGCATCGTGCTGTGCAGACTGCACAAGCGCGCAGATTCCGGATTGTCGCATTTTCACAAACTTGAAAAAATTGGGAAAACCCGTGTAACATTTCGCCGTTTCATTCGTTATATATATCAGAGTACTGCACAAGTTTTTTGCAGTAAAACCCGAAACGGAAAGAGAGGAATATTATGAAAAAAGCCTTGATCAAATCAGCATCTGTTTTATGCGCGGCAATAATGCTCGGGACAAGCACGGTGGGAACTGTGACCGCGTCGGCGGAACAACAGTTCGACAGCTTCTTTTCCACTGCATCATCGAGCAAGGACGACCCCGCGGATCATGTCGGTATGCCCTCGGACAAGGTGATAAGCACCGCGGTGCAGAAGGCATTGAACCGGAAGAACGCGTGTATCGCCTACCGCAAGGATCACAGCTACGCTATCATTGACGTTGAGCAGGCAAATAAGGACATTTCCTTGTCTGCCGCGGCAGCTATGCTGGACAAGAAATTCTACGAGGAAATGGGCGGCGACAAGTATTTCGGGAGCTATGCGGAATACAAGGCAGCTGTGCTTGAAAAGGCGGGGGTGAAAAGCGAGGCGGAACTCAAAGTCGAGCCGTACTTCGTGTTTGCATTCTACTACGGCAAGCCGAACGGCGACAGTCAGCTCGTCACCGATGAAAAAGCAGCCGAGAAAGCTATACGCAGAACTTTTGAGCTTCAGAAAACGAACAGCGACTTCAAAAACGCAATATCCGATGTATTCAGCAAAGGCTCGGTAGGCGGCGTGGTTGTAAACTGCGATTATAACGGAAAATCGGAGGCCGCCCTTAAAATAAGAGCGAATGACGCTTCGTTCAGTATATCGGAGACTCTTAAATTCAGCTCCGACTCCGCGTTCTACATATACAACACCCTCGTGCCGAAGAACACGAAAAAGCTCGTCATTTCAAGCCGTGACGAATTTACGGTGAAGTTCCTCACCGACTTTATCCCCGACGACTGCGTGTGGGTGTGCAGCGACGACGAGGTGGATTTCGACGACTGTGTATTTGACATGAAGGAGATACAGAAAGCGCTCCCGGATCTTACGGAGCTGTATATGTATCAGGCGCGGGTCAAAAACGAGAAGTACATAAGCAAGATGACGAAACTGCAGGCTCTTTCGTACTATCCGCTCTCCGCGGACGAGAATTTCGGTCGGTTCATTGAAACACCTGTCATAAAAACCGTATCGTTCAAAAATCTGAAAAATATCAAAAAGCTCTGGCTTTACGGCGAATACTCCGATTACAGCTTCCTCGAAAAAATGACGAGCCTTAAAAGCGTGTATGCCGAGCTCCGCAATGAGAAAGCCGCGCCGTCGCTGTTCAGGAGCAAATGCGTGACAAAGCTGTTTATTCAGTGCGGCACGAAGTTCGACATGACCGGAATAAAGAATATGACAGGGCTGAGGGAGCTTGATATTGAAAATGTAGCAAATGTTGACCCGAAAGCGATATCCGGCATCAAAAACCTCAGAAAGCTCAAAATAGGCGTCGGCGGGACTTACGACTTTTCGCCGCTTACAAAGCTCACGAAGCTGAAAGGCCTGTCGATCAGCGGCGCGGAAACCAAGGACTGGTCATTCCTCAAAAAGCTGAAAAGCCTCGATACGCTTTTCATCGGCTATACAAAGCTGTACGACAAAGACATAAAGGGGCTTGGCGTAAAGAGTATATGCCTTTATGAAACGCGAAACACTTATGCTGTATTCTCGGAGATGCCGAATCTCGAAACCGCGGAGATAATGAGCAGTTATCACACTTTCAAGGATTTCAAGCCTTCAAAAACGCTGAAAAATTTTACCGAGACATTCGGCAGCGGCGGGGATTATTCCGCGCTCGCAAAATGCCCTAAGCTCGAAAGAGTTATCCTGCTTGGCTGCAAGGGGGAATTCGACGTGAAGGATTTTGTGGGCTGCAAGAATCTGAAAGAGATATATCTGAACGGGACACAGATAACCAACGGTGAAAAGCTCGCAAACATCAAGACGCTCAAAAACATAGCAATATATTCGTATTACGTCGATCCCGCGCTTGCGGACGAGCTGAAAAAGGCACTCCCGAAGTGCGAGATCGACATAAAGCAGGATCAGTTCTACCAGAACTGAAAACGGGAAAGGAAAGAAAATGAAAAAGCATATCTCAGTACTTGCATCGGCGGCGATCATTCTCGGAATGCTGCCGTCGCTGACAGTCCCCGCGTCGGCTGCAAACAGTATTCCCGTGTCGTTATCCTCGGCGGTGAAAACATCGTACAGGACGAATGAAACGGTTATCGGGAAGAATGTGAGGATAAGCGGGAACAACGTTTCCGAAAGCGTCATCAGCGACTTTGCAAAAAAAGTGAATGCCGCTGCCCTCGGAAATATCATACTTCCCGTCGATGCTTCCACAGCGAAGTATTACTACACGATAAGCGGCAGCAGCGACAGCGGGCGCTTCTCCGTTTCATGCATAAACGGAAAACATTTTGATTATTTCAGCATAAACGGCTGCGCTTATCCGTACAACAAGGCTCTCGATACGGTTTGCAGGAAGATCGCCGGGAATGATGACGCGAACAGCAGCATTCCCGACCGTATGCTGAAATACAGGGTAAAATGCAGCGAGCCGAAGACGGAAGAGGAATATTTCAACGCCGCTGCGACCCTTGTGGGCGCTTGGCTCGATTCTCTGAAAAAGGAAACGGGCGAATACAAGCTCGGCTCGTACAAATTCAACGGCGAAACGCTCCCTACCGAAAGAGATATCCTGCGCGGCGAAGGGCTTATAAGCGGCGGACGCGAGTTCTGCTGCACCATCGGTTTTGACGCAGCGGGGCTCAGCAAGGAAAGCGTTTTCTCGGAGCCGAAAAACTCCGGGTACAACAAGTTCTACAACTATTACAGCGGCGCGCTTGTTGTCGTTCGGTGCAGGTGGGAAAACGGGGTATGCCGCATAGTTGATTACGGAAACGGCGAAAGCAGACTCATGACGGGACTGAACGGTATACGCACGAAGAACGCGAAGTATGACACCCTGTTCGATTTTTACCGCGACACAAAGCAGGTGGAAAAGCTCGATAAAGCTTGTACATACAATATACTCGGCAGATACGGCATTTCCGCGACATCGCCTGTGTATATGGCAGACGGAAGAGTGGGTTATGTTGCAATATATCCGAGATATAACGCACAGACCGGTAAGGACGGCATAAAGACCACAGTTTACGACAACGGCTATTTTGATGAAAGCTATAATGCAACTTACAGCTCCCCTGTGGATTACAAGTCCGATGCACAGGAAGAAAACTTCCACGAAAAATTCAGCCTTGTATTTGACGATTACAACGGCGACGGCAGTGCGGATTTCGCGCTGAAACAGTCCGCCGAAGATGAAAACAGCGACGGTGCGACATACGAAGTGCGTTGTATGTCTAATGACCTCACGCCGAGAAGCGACCGCTTCTCGTTCTATATGGCGGGACGGCATGAGGAGTCCATACGTCTCCAGCACACCGACAGCGGCAGGTTCGTTTACTGGCAGAAAGGCACCGACGGCAAGCTCACCTCGAATGTTACGGTCGATGATTACCGTATGTATTCCGAGAGGTACTACCTGCCGCCAGAGCTGCGCATTTACGATGACGAAAAAACGGTTTACTGCTTCTTCTGGAACAACACCGCGAAAGATGTCAAAGTCGGAGGGAAATACCATATCGAGTACAACAAAAACGGAAACTGGGTAAGCGTGACAAGCGACAAGACGCTTGCCGCGAAAACTGCAAAGGCATACCGTGACACCGAACTTGGATTCGACATTTCCGATGTAAAGCGCACTGCCGGAGAATACCGTATTGCAATGAAAGTTTCCGGCAAGACCGTTTACGGCGGCTTCTACATCGGCAGCAGGAACGCAAAACTGTCTGTAAATGCAGACGAAAAAACGATTCCCGCAGGTACGGGATTTATTGACATAACCGTGAAGAACACAGGCACAGAACCTGTCCGCATGACCTCCGCGTATATCGCAAGCGGCAGCAAGAAGATATCCGATATATCAGTATCCGACAGCCTTATCCTCGCGGGCGGCGAAAAGCAGCTGACCGCCGAACTCGACAGAAAGCTTGCGGCTGGAAAGTACACGATAAATATACCTTACGGGACAAAGACCGCGTCATACAGCTTCACTGTCAAAAAGGTAAATAACGATGCGCTCACATATTTCGGCGGGAAATGCACCGCAAAGGTATCGGACGGAAAACTAAGCATAACTGTGAAGAATAACAAATTCACGAAGGAAAAGATCGGTGTCATGTTCAGGAGCTCGGACTCTCCGGAGGTGTTCGCGAACGGAAAGTGGGTAAAATCCGGCTGGCTTCTGATGACCGACGGTAAATATAATGCTGACGGCATTATGTTTGATATTGCTTACGGAAAAACCGGTACAATTACATTTTTCGATTACTATGCGGAAAGCTACAAAATGATAATGGAAAACCCGGAGTATCTTGAGCAATACAAGCAGATGTATGACTACTTCAAGGAATCTCTGAGCAGATACTCCGGCGATGACCCGGAATATCTCAAGGAATACGAAAAGTACAAGGATATCACTTTTGAGGAGTTTGTGAAGCTGATGATAACAGGAGGAGGTCAGGAGGATGAGGCAGCGAAAAATTCGCTGTACCGGCTGAAACTCAATGGGGAGTATGTTTACTTCGTTGTATAACGTAAGAAAATATGAAATTCATTCATCCGGCAATAAGCAGAGCATATAAATCAAAACCACCAGTTTCGGAAGTTTTCTTTCGTATGCGCCGCATCGTACGGCGCCCGGAAAACTTCCTTACGACATCCGTGTCTTGAACTGGTGGTTTTGATTTGTGTAGTTGCATCGGCTTTTGCGCTTGTCTATTCTTCAAGAAATCTTAAATCCGATAGCACATCGTTGACAATTGCTCCGGTCTATGCGATAATAATTCAGAAAATTTTTTGATTTGTTGTAACATTTCCACTGTTTTACGTGTACATATATATGAAACCGCTTTGCAAAGGAATTTCATAATGAAAGATAAGCTTGTCGAAAAAATGATAGGCTCGGACGTGCGCGCATTCGAGCAGATCGTGAAGAAATACGGCAGATATGTTTTTCGTGTTGTTAAGAACCATTCCAAAGGCTTGCTCACCCGCGAGGACGAGGAGGAGATCACCAACGACACGTTTGCGGCGCTGTGGCTTAATCGTGAAAGGATAGACCCTGAGCGTCTGATTTTGACATATCTTGCTGTGATAGCCCGGAACAAGGTATCAAACAGGCTCCGCACCCTTAAATTTACCGTCAGTATCGAGCAGCTCGGCGAGCTGTTTGACGCTGATCTTGACCGTAAACTGGAGGATAAGGAGAATGTTGATGCCATTCTTGAGGCTGCCGGAACGCTGAATAAGAAGCAATATGAGGTGTTTGTCCGTTTTTACCTGTATGGGGAGCCGCTGACGGAGATATCCGGAAGAATGGGTATCGGCAGTTCTGATGCCCGGACAACCTTGTTCCGCACGAGAGAAGCCATAAGAAAACATCTGTCCGAAAGGGGTTATTTCGATGAGTGAAGAACTGCTGCCCTACGACAGCGAAAGACTATCGGCGCGAATTCTTGATGATATGGTGCGTGCAGCAAAGGAGAAAGCAGGAATTGCGGAAATAAAGACTTCTCGCAGGCTTCACAGACCGGCTGTGCTGATAACAGCGATAATTGCAGGAATTTCTTTGTTTGCGGTAACTGCCGGAGCCTTGCTGAAATGGAATATATTCTCGCTGTTCCGCAGTCAGAGGGAGAATGCTCAGAACGCTGCCGGTGAGCTTTCTTCGGAGCTTACAGACAGGAAACGCACATTCCTTGACAACATCAATATTCCGGAAGGAGCGGAAGCATTCCCGGAATACACCGAGCGGGAGTATGAGATACTTGCGGAGCTTGCTCACGAAGCAGATCTGACATTCGATTACGGAGACAAGACGCTGCATATCTCCGGATATGTGTTTGACGGGAGCTGCCTTGATATTTACTATGATGTGACATACCCGTACACAGACACAGAGTTCTACTTCTACAGCGATGATACGCTGACAGCAAGCGCTGCTGTTCCGTATCTGCTCTATACTGACGGAAATATTGCATATTACAGGAGCAGGAACTACTTGCAGCTTGCGGGCAATGTTACAAGCACAGAGATCATTATAGGCGACAGCGACACCCCTCCCGATGATAGCACACAAAACAGCTTTATTGTAGATGTTCCAAGCATCAAGCCGGTAATTATCGAGGATATTGAGCTTAGCGAGGGCGTTCATCTCAATCGGTTCGTACTTTCTTCTCTCGGGGCGTTTATGGAGCTTTCGGAGAGCATCGAATACATTCAGACCTACGACAGCAGCGCCTTCCCTATCTATGTGACTTACAAAGACGGCACTGTTATTGACCTTTCGGACTATACGGGAAACTTTGAGGGCGGTGCCGGATATCTGAACGAGGAAGGCAGGATAGTTCTTGATTATACGATAGGCAGAAATTTGAATATCTTTGATATTGAGCAGATACGTTCTGTGCAGATATTCAACGAAGTAATAAAAATCAGCTGAGAAAGGAAGAAAATCATGAGAAGTTTTGGATTACACCGTTCATCAATAAGCAGATATATGGGGCGCAGCAGCTTCAAACGCAGCTCTTTCGGCAGGCGGAACACTTATAAAGTCAGCAACAGCTCATTCAAATCATATCTTGCGGAAGCCCGTAAGATTGCAGACGATATTGAAGCTGAAAAAAGCGAAAACACTTCGGGAGCATCAAGGACAAAGGCTGCAACCTATTCGATCACCGGCAGTAGGTACAACAACGCCGTCACAGCTATGAGCGACAGCTCAAAGGCAATAACCGACCTGATTGACGAAGAGACACCCGACATCGAAAAAGCCTATGATGAAGCCGTGAAGTTTGCTGACGGGTATAACGATATGCTCGCGGCTGTGAAGAGCTCCTCAAACAGCTCTGTCATCGGCAAGGCAAGATATATCTCTGATGTTGCAAATGTATTCTCGCGGGCGCTTGGGAATATCGGTATCAGCGCGGACAAAAGCGGGAACTTAAGTGTTGACAAGGATAAATTCATGAAAGCCGATAATGACGATATTTCAAAGATATTCGGTGGCAAGTCATCTTTCGCAAGCCTTATAAAGGAACAGACCGACAGCATTTCCGTGCTTTCCGCTATGAGTGCCGACACATATTCCGGCTCTCATACAGCCGCTTATACTTCGGCAATGAGCGGGTCAATATTCAGTAAGTTGCTTTGACCGGGTTTTGGTTTGTGCGCCTGTTTTTGATTTTGCATTTTTCTGATATATGTGGTATAATCAATAAAAGCCTTGTGTAAAGGGTTTACAATAATAAGTTTTGACATATACTGCGTACTATTGGAGTGACATCAATCTATGGCAAAAAAGATTTTCATAATAATGGTTCTATCAATAATAGTACTAAATCTATCCTCGTGTATTTTTATTCCTTCAATCGACAAATCTGATGAGCAGAATGTTTTTACAGTAAAAGCTCAGATGAAAAATGACTGTAAAGAGATAATTCGTTGTTTGGAGGAAAAGGATAGTGATACTCTCAAAAGTATGTTCTGTAAAAAACTTCTCAATAATTATGAAAACATAGATGAAGATATTGAACAAGCTATGGATTTCTTCCAAGGAAATATCACATCATATGGCAATGTTTTGTATGGAGATAGTGATTCAATAAGAAATGGCGAATATATCTTATTTGAGGTATCACCTCATATAAAGGAATTGAATACAGATGCTGCTAAAGAGTATAAGATTAAGTACTATCAGCATTTGATTAATGTTGAAAATCCGGACAGAATAGGCGTTTCATATATTAAAATAACAGATGAAGCTGATAACATTTGTGAAATAGGTGATTTTTATTTGGTGAACCCTGAATACAAATAATTCATTCAGCTTTCCACCTCATTCTCTGTATTCATCGCATCATCAAAACTGCAAATACTCCGCAGAATCAAAAAATAAGCGTCAATGCCGCACTCATTAAGGGTCGCGGCATTTTTATTTGCGTCGGCTCGTGCGCCTTCTCATTGAAATAAGTACAATAATATGTTATAATTTCTTTGTGGTACAAAAACAAACTGTAAACCCTGCACTATATATCGGCACGATATTTGTTGCATTTTCACAAATTTGAAAACATTTCAAAAAATTCCGTAACATTTTCGCTTCTCATTCGTTATTCTTAATAGAGTCGATAAAGAAAGTGTGGTTTAATTATGAGTTATTCGGAGATATACCAAAAAGCTTTTGCAGAGTTAAAGAAGTGCTATCCTGCCGCATTTTTCACCTGTGCAATAGGAATATTGCTGACCTCGGGACTGCATCAGCTTAAAGAGTACTTATACCGGACTGCGGCTGTGTGCGCGGGACACAATATCTGTCTGCTTCTTATATTATTGCTTGTTTATCTGGCTGCAAGTATCGGAGTTTACTTCTGGTCAGATGTCATTTTTGCCGGTGAAGCAAAGTTTTTCATGCAGGCAAAGTCCGGCGAGATAAATGTCAGAAACCTGTTCTGGTTTGTAAGCGGACGCGGAAATGCAGTGAAAGTGTTATGGAGAAAATATATACATATTTTTCTTGCCACGCTCATGCTCATAATACCGGGAGTTATTGTTTCTTATGATCTTATGCTTGTGCCGTATATGCTTTGTGATGTTCCGGAAATGCCCAAAGACCGCGCTGTGAAGATCTCCGAAAGCGCAATGGAGGGTTATAAGTGGAAGTGTTTTGTTATGCTTCTGCCGTTTTATGCCATAACCGTGCCGGAACTTATAATTGCTGTTATATTGAGGGAAAACATGATCGCCGTTTATGTAGTGCTGTACATAATATCAAGTATAGCTAAACCCGTTCAGCTCGCAGTGATGCAGGAGTTCTATGAATTCATGAACGGTCGGATACTCGCCGCAGCAATTGATATCAACGAGGAAGAACGCCAAACCGAATACACCGTGACCGAAGAAGTTATTGAAATGTACAGTACCGGGATCTCCGACGAACATAATGACAGGATCATGACCATCTCATCTGATGAAATGGGCGATAATAAGTGAAATCGGATTTACAGTCGGAAAGTTGTCGCTATTTTCGGAAATAAGGTATATGACAGCAGCCGGGTGGTATATGATGACAGGATCAACGGACAAAACGCAAAACAATAAAGGAAAGTAATGTCATGAAACACATACATAAAGGAACGTCATTGACAACATGTGCATCTATTGACATCGGACTTGTCAACAAGTATTATGACCTTCCAAAGTCCGGAGATACGCTTGCTGCTGGGTATTACAGAACACTGGAGGTAAACGCAGGCAGCTGCATCGGCTGCAGGCATTGTATGGCTGTAAGATTGGGCGGAAGCCCCAAACAAATTTCTGTTGTTCTGCTGTATTTCGATACTGGATTCATCCGCTTTAATTACTTTTCCCTATATCTGCTTTTGTACAATGAAAACATTGTCTGCAGAGTAAAAGGTCAGTCCAACAAGAATGATTTTTCCCAATAATTCATCGTATGTTTCAACCATATATACTATCCTCCTGCTAAAATTACCGTTTTAACGTAAAAATAATAAAATCAACCAGATCTTTTCTTTAACTCTTCTATTCCTCTTATCAATGAGAATCGTACCGCCTCAGTCTCCTCTTTTGCCAAGCATTCCTCGAAAGACATAATAATCTTTTGTTTATCTTCACGCCTTGCCGCAAATATCAGGTCATTGACAACACTGCATCTGACATGATAGTCGTCGTTTGCAAGAAATGAAAGCAGATCATCCAGTGCATAAGGATAGTCAAACCTGTATAGAGCGTAGAAAAAGCTGAGTTGGCAAACATCTGATTTTCTATTCTCTTTTCGTTTCATTTCTTTCAGCACAAAAGCAGTATGTCTGCTATGATCTGCGTTATTGGCTGAATTTGCACATATGCTGTCAGCCCACATTACAATTGCCCAACCACGCGACATCTCATCTTCTTCTGTTTGCACAGCCTTACGAAGCCTTTCGCAGGCTTCGGACGATATTACTTTAGAAAGTGCCTCGTAAGCCTCTGTACGAACAACTGCAGCGTTATCATCACACAGCTCTGTAAGCATTTTTAAATCATCATCTGTAAAATACGGTGTGTCAACTATGAGCGGTATTGCTTCCATTCTGACAAGCTTGTCCTTATCAAAAAGGCATTCCCGTATAAACTCCAGTTCATCCGGCTTTATTTCTCTATCTTGCATATCAAGAAGCCGGTAGAATTTTTCATCTTTCTCTTCCATAGTTCATCTCCTACTTTATCTGCGCCAGTATCGTCGGATCCTTTATCTTCCCGTCCTCCGCGAGGAACAGTATCTTCGTGATTATCTCGGCGGTCTTCGGGTCATCGTCCGCGAACGGCAGGAACAGCTTTCCCCTGTGCTGCGAATGGACAGGCAGTATGTTTATCATTGTTCCGCCGAGCTTATGCACTACACCGCTGCCGAGATGTACGGAATAATCCCCGTACTTACCCTTGATATGCGCGTGGTTCTTTTCTATTGCCACATTTTTCAGCTTGAACAGCGTGAGCGTGAACTGCACCAGCGCAGCACGCATCTCGATAGTCGAATGGCTCGTTTCGGGGTCAACTCCGCCGGCGTGAGCAACGCTGACAGCGAGATCGACATCCCGCATGACCTCGGAGAAGATGATGTTGGGAATGTCCTTTATCTTCATGGGCTTGCCGTTCTTTCGGTCATAGAACGCCACCCATTCCAGCGTCGGAGCCTCGATATCCGCGGGCGAGAACCAGTCTGCCATTGCGTATATCGTCGCAACAATGTTTTCCTTGTAGTAAACCTTCTGCAAGCCGTTCTCGATATCGGCTACCCAGCGGCGGGATTTCAGACATGCGGCAGTCTTCGCAGGCTGTATCTGATTGCCGGAATAACGGCGGGTATCACACATTTCAAGCTCCTCGTCCGTCTTGACATACAGTTCTCTGAACACCTGTCTGAACGGCTGCACGATGCCCTTCTCGAACAGATAGCGCTGATACCACTCCCAATGCCCGTCACGGTACATATCATACGGGTGCGCAATAGTCACAAGGCGGGTTTTCTTCATCTTCTCTTCAATGCATGAACCGCATTTCATAAAACCGTCGTACTCGTTAATAAATCCGATCTCGCCGCCGTCCTGCTCTTTGAACACGAGGTCGCGTATTATCGGCTCGACTACGGGATTTTTTCGCAGTTCATGAATCTCTCCCACCGTGAACTGTGTTTCGTCCTCCATTGCCTGCTCGAACATAAGGCGGGTGCGGCGGTACTGCTCGGTGAGCTTTTTCTTGGTCTCCTGCAAACGCACGATATGTGCGTTTTTCTTTATCTTCGCGGGTATTGATTTAAGCGCCTTTCCGTCCTTGGTCACAACTATTTCGGCCTTTCCCTGTTCATCAACGGACAGCTTCACGCTTACTCCGTCTATGATGTTCTCCCAAAACAGGTCGCGGCTGTCGTCGATGAGCTTAGTCTCCATTCGCAGGGTCAACCGTGTTACGTCCGCGTAACCCGCGTTTGTTGCGAGGTTCTGCATTGCGATACCCACTGCGGATTTTTCGCTCGCGCTTCGCTGCGAACCGAATTTTTTGCTTTCTTTCAGAAATTGCTGCAAATACAGATACCTGCGGCAGATGTCGTCCTCCCCTGCCAGCGGTATCAGCGCATACGCCATGAGCAGGTCTTTGTTGCGCTTGTCGGCAACAGTCTTTTCGGTCTCATCGACGGTGAACTTTCCGAGCACAGCGTCAGCGTACTTCCGTGCGCGGGAATGTTTCGTGCCGTCGGTTATGTACTTTGCGGAATCGTAGATAGCGTCGAACCGCTTGCTTCCGAGAGTTTCATACGCGCTCCTGAACCAGTTCACATCGAACGCGCCGCCGTTCAGCTCCTCGGCAGTCAACGGAGTGTACCTTGCTATCATCGCCTTGCGCTTGTCGTCGAAATACTCGTTCATGTGCGCCATGAAGTAGTAGCAGCCCGATACATAGCCCTCCCAGCCGAGGTATTCCGCCACAATGTCTATCCACTCCGGCGAGTAAAGCGACGTTTCGATCAATCGCTTTTCGGTAATATCAGTGCCTTTCAGATGCCAGCGGAGTTTATCGGCATTATCGCCGCTGTCCGGGACGCAAACTGCAAGAAGACGGGAAAGAGCGGTCTTCTTAGTGTTCGTATCATGCCAATAATATGTGCTGCGTTCAAGCTTTTCCTTTCCAAGTGCCGACAGTATCGCAACAAAGTTTTCAATACCGTAAACGCGGTTCACGGAACCTATGTACTGAGAATATTTCGTCTGAGTGTCGCCGCGTTTCAGTTCGACAGACAGCACTTCGTTTATTATCGTGTCATATATGTCGGAAATGAACTGCAAAAATCCCTCGTCCGTTTCCGTTTCGATATCGCGGAGCACTTCGCTGCGCCGCCAGTTATAACGCTCACGGGAAGTATAGTTCTTGTCCTTTTCGCGTACTGCGGATATTGCCGATGTGACGAATGAGAACGCATCAGCGATATTGTCCCGCTTGAACAGCAATCTGTACATCTGCGGAACTGTTATGATATTCCGGTATGCAGCGAGTATCGTGTATTTTGCGGAGGGCAGGACGCGGCGATAATGGTTTTGCAGATACCGATAATCGCTGTCCTTGATTTTTCCTGTGGCTGCCAGCACAAATTTCAGATACAGTCCGTACAGCAGCGGATATGTAACAGACATTGTATCCGAGTCGCCTCTGTCGATATTGCAGATCAAATTCCTGATACTGTCATCTTCTGTAAGTGTAGCCGTATCTTCATATCCGAACCCCTTATATCTGAACAGCAGATTCTCGGCGGGAACACACTCTGTAAAATACAGAAACAGCGCAATTGCTATACGAGAAAAATCATGTTTGGAGATGTATTCATAAAGCAGCATATACAGAATTACATGAGCGTGCATGATATACTCATAGCCGGGTCGTTCGCACAGATCATTACCATACAATTCGTTCAGTGTCCCGCTGATATGTCGTATATAGTCGGTGGATCGTCTGCCTGTTCCCGACTTTAAATACATTTTAAGCAGCCGTTCCGGATCCGGAATGTTTTCATCTATCCATGCTTTCCAAAGGTCGTGCAGCGGTAATACTCTTCTATGGTTTTCATCTACGGAATTGAATTCTCCCGCTTCACAACCGACTATATTTTTCTCACCTCTGCTGTCAATGAACTCGTCACGCTCGTGCTGCTTTATGAATTCGCACAGCGATTTGAGATCCTTATCCGCTTTTTTGGCGGAGCCGCACGGAGAGATCTTTATCTTACCGAATAACCCCTTCCTGTATTTGTCCGGATAAAGCATTTCTCCCACCGACGAATCCGGAAAGTACCGCATAAATATATCTACGCACTCACGGGTAAGCTCGTTGTCCGGTATCTCAGGGATATACTCGTCCTTTTCGGTGTAGAGCGGCTTTGCGGGCGCTTCGGACCTCACGCTGTCCGCGGGGGAAATGCTTTCGAGAAGTATCTTCTCTTTTGTTGTAGGTGCAGTCATGGACTTGGTGAGTTCCCTGCACCGTCCGAACAGCTCCCCGCGCTTTTCGTCCTTCGACAGGTTCAGGATAATGTCAAGGGCGGCGGTGCGCTTTTCCTCCTTCTTGTCCGCGATAAGCCGCGAAACGCTCCCGTACAGCGCATCGTCGTCCTGCTTCATAAGCAGCTTTATCAGGTTTTCACGCGCATCGGCAGCCTTGTATTTCAGCAGCTCTTCCATTTGCAGATAGCTTTCCGGCGGCAGCTTACATGCCTGCACAATATTATACGCGTATTTTCGGGTGTACTCAGCCTTGTCGCACAGTGCCGATACAAGCGCATGGCGCTGTACGTCCGTTTCCGGCTGAGCAAGAAGTAGTTCCAGCAGCCTTACACGGTCATACTGATCCGCGTCACCGAGCATACCGCAGACCTCGTCTATAAGCTCATTCGACCTTAGTGCACTTGCTATATATCCCATACGCAGCACAGCATAACCGCGCTCGACAAAATTTGAGAACCACGGGAAAACAAACGGAGAAAACTCCTGCTTTCTGCCTTTGATACTGCTGCAAATTACTTTCAGATGATCGTAGTATTGTTTGGCTTCCGTGATGCCGGAAAAATACGGTTCAATGTCCACATAATGACGATTGCTGTAGTCCGTCTTGTCGCCCTGCAAGCCGCGGTATGCCAGCCCGACACCGGCTACTGCAAGATTTATTCTGTTGGTGATACCGCGCATAAAGAAACCAAGATACCCCGCCATCATCTCGGTATCGGTGCAATACAGCGGTATTACCTGCTTTGCGACCTCATGAGACAACTCGCTGTTATTGAGCATATCGACCGAATATGACGCGGTAAGGAGCTGGTGCCGCGAACCGTGCTTCGATATCTCGCGTATCTTCTCCACAAGGTCACGGCTCTCATAAAATCCCAGTGACCACAGCCCGATGTGAATTTTCATCGAGTCCTCGGAGTTCAGATATTCTTCCCGCTTTGCCGGGTCAGTAAGACAATCGGTTATCAGAGCTATCGACTTGTCGCTTATACGTTCGAGCTTTACGGTCTCCTCCTCCGCAAATCCGAGCCATGTGCCTACCGCGCGCTTGACAGATGAAAAGCGGATAAAGTTGTTCTCATTGATAACGCCGAGCAGATACAGGAACGCTTCGGGCGTACCCTCGTCCATTGTCTCGCATATCGACTGGCGCAGACCCTCCTGCAAACGTGCGGCACACAGCAGTCGTCCGAGAAGCTCGTGCAGTCCGCGGTCATGGCTCTTGACTATTGCGCGGAACATCAGACGATCGAGCGGAATGTCATTCTCGCCGTTTATGCAGTCGGTAAGCAGGCTGATAAGACGCTCATTCCCGAAGTCTATCTCGGCGGCGGCAAGATCGTCAAAGCAGTAAGGAAGGCTTGACACGCCGAGTTTATATCCGAGCTCCTCTTCGGTCAGCTTGTCTTCAAGATAATCACAGATATCGTCGGGTACGGAGTCCCATTCCTTGAAATCACGAATAACGTTGATAACACAGTTCGCAACTATCATCGGGTCGCGGGAACGCAGTGATCGCCGCTGCCACCCGGTCGCGTAAATACGCTCGTGAAC
>CACZGM010000005.1 GCA_902780695.1 uncultured Ruminococcus sp.
CCGCATACCCGTTCTCTCGCAGAATTTGACGAAGTAGTTTCTCGGTGCCGAGCGGTGAAGCGGATCGCCGTTCCATTTCGTGAAGATACGGTCGTTATCTGTCCATTGATTGCCCGCCTGTTCGCGCTGTTTTGCCTGTAAACTCCGCCATTCATTGAGAATGTCGATCACTTCCTGCGGGACTTTAAGGCTGCGGGCGCTCTGTGCGGTTTTCGGCGTTTCGGTATAAATTCCGCCCTTGTTCTTGTTGTAAAGGCTCGTCCTGCATACCGATATGACGTTCGCATCGAAGTTGACGTCCTTCCATTCCAATCCGAGAAGCTCTCCAAGACGGAAGCCCGTATAGATCGCGAGGGTGAAGAAGCATACGAAGATGTAGTTGCTCTTGTCCTCTTTCTCGAACAGGTCGAATAACTGCTGCGTTTCCTCAATGGTATAAAATTCCTTTTCGGGTGATACCACTTTCGGAATGGTCACGTTCTTGCAGGGGTTATCCCGGATGACGTTCATCTTCACGGCGTAGCTGCAAACCGTGGAAATAAAGGATTTGTACAGCTTTATTGTCTTTGTGGAGAGCTTTCCGTCGTGCTTGTCCTGTGTGTCGAAACGCTTGGTGTCGCATAAATTAACGATGAATTTCTGAATGTCGCGTGTGGTGAGTTTGTCCATTCTGATGTGTCCGAGTGCCTTGATAATTCTCGGTTTCATCGAGCGGTAACCGGTCACGGTGTTCGGCTTCAATGCAAGCTCCGCGTATTCCGTGAACCACTGATCCATAAATTCCTCGAATTTGACGGACGAGGCAGCATAGCCGCTCATACACTGTTCCTCGAACAGCACCGCCTGACGCTGCAATTCTTTTTCGATCTGCTTTTTGGTCATACCCTTGTCGGGCTTCCAAGTAAGCGTGTGCATGATCTGCTTGCCGTGAATGTCATAACCGCACGAAACTCTTATGCGATAAGCGTCGTTTCTTTTCTGAATAGTTGCCATAGATTAGTTCCTCCTCTGACTAACCATAGGCGCACATCTTCAATTACAATTTTACTCTTTAAAGCACTTTTTGTCAAGTGCTATAAAAGGGTTTGTTGAACTTTTTTTGATATGCGCTTACGGCTATTTCCGTTGAATTTCATTGTTATGTGATATTTTCTATTCTCTATGTCTTTTGTAGTGCGCCCGCAGGCACATTCTTTTCCTTTTTCGGCTTAACTGCCACACATCGCAGCCGGCAAGCCTGCTCAAGGGGGAGGCTCCGAAAATTTTTCGCCCCGATAACAGAGCGAAAAAATTTTGGAGTACCCTTGACAGGTGCAGACGAGCTTCGATAACATAGGCAAGCCGAAGAACGAAAAGTGTCATCTGCTCTTGTGTTTTATGATGTTCTGGACAGGATGCAGGAACTTTTCAAGTTGCTCCCTCAGATTCAGACTTTCGATAAATTCCAGCTTTTCGACATTAAAGCGTTCCCGGACAGATTTCAGAAAGCTGATCTCTTTTGCCTGTTCGTCGTTCTTTTTCTGCAATTCTTCCTTTTCTTTGGCGAGCTGTGCTTTCTCCTGCTCCAATGCGCTGATTTTCTCGTTCAGCTTCTTTTCGTGACTTTCGGCAGCTATCTGTTTCTTGGCGAGAGCCGAAACCTTTTCATAATCATCGGCAGCGACGGTTATCTTCCCGCCGAACACGGTCTTTTTCGTTTCAATGCTGTTGATGTCCTTGATCTGACTGGCTTTTCCGGCATTCTCGGCAATCAGAGCTTTCTGCTCCGCGAGCTGATCGGCAGCAGCGTTCAATTCCTCGTTTACCTGCTCGACTACTGAATGCTTGGCGGCCATCTCGGTATCCATACTCTCAATGGTAGTGCGTTTTTCCTGATATTCCCCGTCAAGCCTGTCGATCGTATTCTCAATATCCGACAGCAGCTTTTCACGCTGATTCAGCACCCATTCGGCACTCTTGGTTTTGCTGTCAAGGTCTTTCAATTTCTTCTGCCGTTCCTGCTTTTTATAGTCGAGGACGGAAAGGTGTTCGTTATGCGTTCCGAGCTGTTCCCACTCAATGCCACGCGTGAGCATTACTGCCGCGAGCTCCTGTTTCTCTCGCTCTATCCACATTTTTGTGTTTGTTTCGAGCTTGCCCTCACCCTTGAAGCCCTGCTGTTCAAGCGCTTTTGACAGCGTGTTCCGTGTCGGCAGTCCGCGCTTCTGACCGGTGGCGAACGGCACGAAGTCGATGTGAACGTGCGGTGTGGCTTCGTCAAGGTGGATAACTGCATTGAATACCCAAATGTGCGGATTGCGCTTTATGAAGCCTTCCGTGAACTCCTGCAATATCTCGGTGGCTGTCTTGGCGGCGTCCGAACCTACCGGAGTGTCCTCCATATTCCCGACCTGAAAGATGACCTCGTAGAACTCCTTTTCCTGCCGCCCGTGTCTGATGTGTTCCCGATAATCGTGGATTATTCTGTCCTTTCGTGTCTGACGGGCATTGAACTCTTTCAGTGCGTCGTCAAATAATTCGTGGTAAACTTGCTTAATGTCATCTTTGACGATAGTGATGTTGTCTTTAACGCGGGTTTTATCAACATTTGCGGCAATGAACTTCCGGTTGTTGTGGTTGACATCGCCCTTGTCGATCTGACCGCTTATCGTCCTTTTAATCATAGCACCCCTCCCGTCATATCATCGGATTGACCTCGTACCAGAGCGTTCCGCTTTCCTCGTAGGCTACGGCGTACCCTCTGTCGATCAGTAATTCCATTGGTTCTTCAAGCTCTGCGACCTTTTTGAACCGCCTGCACGAGCGGAGAAGCTCGCGGCTGCTGATACGGGTTATTTTCTTGGTGTTCAGCTTGTTCAGCACATATTCGGCGGTATCTGATACAACTCCGGCGGTGTTCAGTGTGTAGGCGTAGATAGCCTGCGACTTGTAGTATTCTGCAATGTCGATAGCTTCCATAAGCGTCACCAGTGTAACGCGCTCGTCCTCCGGCTTTGCTCCGCCCTCAATGCACTTGATACAGTGCAGCAGACCACACAAGCGGAGAATTAGTCCGTGGAACTTGCCGCCCCAGTCGGGACAATCCGCAAAGTCCGTCAGCAGCGACGGCTCAATGCTTTTGTTGTAGTATTTTGCAAATTCCGCCCGCGCTTCATTATCGAAGTATAACGGTATTTCCGGTTCGCCCTTTTTCCTGTTGTACTTGACTGCGAGCGCGTCCTTTATGAGCCTGTCGTAAGCTGCCGTAAACTCCGGTTTCACGGACGCCGCGTTGTAATCGCGCATGCCGATGAACGAGCGCGGGAAGCAGTAGATAAACCTTGCAAGCATACCGCTCGACACGAACGCTCTGTTTTCCATTAGCTCGGTGAGAATGTACGGCTGTCCGCACAAGCATACCAACAAGTACGGTCTGTCGAGATATACCGGTTCCCCGTGGCATCGGTCTTTCTGATATAATTTCAATTATTGGGAAGTTTACAGAAGAAATGATGAATATATCTACGAAAAGAATACAATATCCTACGTTTCGTAGGTTGACTTTACATACAGTTCGAGATAAAATATAATCAGAATACAAAAAGGAGGAATCTGTATGGAGCAGATAAGAATTGGAAAGTTTATCTCGGAACTTCGTCGGGAGAAGGAAATGACACAGACCGAGCTTGCGGATACAATAGGTGTAAGCGCAAAGACTGTGTCAAAATGGGAAACCGGTCGAGGCTTACCGGAGATTTCGACGCTGACCGTTCTCTGCGACACACTCGGAATAAGTGTTAATGAGCTTTTGAGCGGCGAACGTTTCGCCGCGGACAGCTATACCGAGCATGCCGAGGAAAACATGGTCACACTGCTGAAAGACAGTAAAAGTTATAATAAGGACAGGTCGGTTATTGCTGTCGCAGTACCCATAATTGCAGTTGTCGCGCTGATAATTCTCATTTTGAGCACATGGGGACAAGGCATGTACATATGGTATATCGATCTCCCGTCGTTTTTATTCATGTTTTTGACAGTCACAGTCTTTCTTCTTGCCGAAGGCGGTTATGCGGATTTGTGGCGCGCGTTCGTATATGTGGCGGGGTTTGGGGTGCCTGTACGTGAAAAAATTGAATGTTCTATTATTGCTGTCGGTCTTACGGGTAAAACGCTGCTCGCCTCGGGAGCGCTTCTGTCGTTTATCTCCGTTATAACCGTGTTTGTTGCGTCTGATACGATGCTCGATGATGCATATATACTGCTTTCCGCCCTTACGGTCGCTGTATTGCCTGTGTTTTACGGACTTGCGGGATATCTTATGTCATTGCCGATAAAAGCCAGACTTGAAAAAAGAATAATAAAAATCCAATCCTAATAATAAACCTAAAACCAATATTGTTTATTGTTAGAGCTCAAGTAGCTTGCTCTCGGCTCTGCAAATGAATGAGAATGTGTTCCTGCAATACATCATAGAGCGGGTTTTCGACGCTCTCGGAAACGCGGAGACTGATTTCGGCAATGGAAAACAGACACTCGCGACTATCATCAATGGTCTGACATTGCCGCTGAACATCGAGAAGAAGCGGAAGAAGTGGGAAACGGAGCTTATGAACACTTTTGGCAAGCTGACTTCTGCGTTCGTGTCTATTGAGGGGACACTAAAAAATCCCGACAGTACCGCAACTGCGGTCATCTGCGGGGATTACGACTACACGATATGTAACGATACGCTGGAGTTCTTCGTCTTCGATCTGCACCGCGGCTGCCGGAAGAATGATATTCAGATTCGGCGTTGTGAGATCTGCGGAAAGATGTTCGCTTCCTCGGACGGCAAGGTCAAGTATTGCTCGTCGGAGTGCGGAAGTTCTGCACGCAAGGAGAATATCCGCAAGGCTCGCAGCAACGTTGAGAGTGATCCGCTCAAACGCGAGGTCGAGCGGTCTATCAGCAATATGAAGAACAACGACAAGAAAGTCAAGGACGCTCTCGGAGCTGATGACCCGCGGTACATTGAGTTTCACGGTATTTTCGCCGAATACAAAGAAGAGATACGCGACAAGCGTGATCGGCTGACGCACGATATTGAACGGGATAAGATCACTGTCGGAGACGCTCTCGACAAACTGAAAGAGTGTACACAGGAACATGAGAAGAAGCTGGCGAAGAAAGCGACTGTACTGTTGATAGCAGCAAAGGCTTGACAACGTGTCAAACGTGACAGTTGCCTTCAATCCTGTTCGCTGTGCGGGTTTGCGCTGTCACGTTCTGATGTGACGGCGGTGTGACAGCGTGACAGCTTTGCTGTCGTTCGGCGGTAGCCGATCATTTTGTCGCGCTCACGGCACAATACCGATTTTGGGTTTGCGTGACGTGTGACAGCGTGACAAATGTGACAGCTCTGCTGTCTTGACGCGCGGCGTTAGCCGCTTCCTTGCCGCCCCAGTTATTAAAGGCGGCTTAAGGGAGTCCAGAGGGAACGGCTGGCGCAAAGGGACTTTTGATAGAAGGCTTGCCGCACTGTCAAAAGTACCTTTGCGTTACCTTCGCAGAAAGTAACAAAGGCGAGGTAGATCCAAGCACAATAATATTAGTTTTTATTCACGGAGTGGGTGGACTTTATTGCTGCCGGCTCCGTGATCTGTTATGCCTGTCACACTGTCACGCGGTATGGGTTCCCGACGGTTGCGGGTGTCGCGGCTGTTACGCGCCTGTCACGGGTATGTGTGACAGCGGAAAGCCTTTTGTGGGGCAGGATTGAGGGGCGTTGTCACGTTTATCGCGGTGTCACACGAATGCTTTTATTGTAAATAGATATTAAATTATTCCAAATCGTCCGGTTCGTCTGGTTCATTTGGATCGTATGAATCTATTTGTGCATATAACCCCAAAATCACAGGGTATAATTCATCTCCCATGGCATTATGTGTAAAATATTTCATAAGCACATTAGTTATGACATCTTCTATCTCGAGTTGAAATTGTTTGCGAGTATCAAAATCGAGCATTTCATATTGTTTATATGAGATGTCGTGTATAACGAGAATATTTTCAATGTATTTGTCATATAGAAATTTACCGTCGGTTTTATCGCGCTGTAGTTTTTTAATATATGGAAATCTTTCGGGTTTAATACACGAGTTAAGCATTTCAGCTTTTTCTCCATACTTTTGAGGATCGTACCAGTATTTTCCCATGATAAATTCTGGATCTATATCAAGTTTTTCTGATAACCATTCAACAACCTCAAAAGAAGCATATCCTGATTTAAGCGCTCTCGATATTGTCTTGACACTATACCCATTTCCTTGTGACAAATCAGAACATAATTCTTTTATATTGGTTTTTCTATATTTTAATACTTGATTGAAGCGTTCCTTGTTAAACGGACACTTCTTTTTTTCTTTATTAGCCATAATACACCTCCACTCAGTGGACATTTAGTTGAAAAATGTCTTAAGAAAACCTATTGACTTTGAAAAAATATTATGATATAATAGAATCAATAAAAGGACATTAATGTCCATCGACATTATATCATGAAAACATATAAATGTCAACTCCACGAACGAATAATAACTGTAGAAATAATAAGGAGGAACTATTATGAATAATGAAACTGAAGAATGCATCGTTATGGAACCGTCTGTATTAGAAGAAAGTAATTTATCTACCTCACAATCCGCAATATCCATTCCCAAATATTATGGTGTTGAAGCAAACAAATGGATAGGTGAAGCATATGCGGCATTTAGGGATGACCGCATAAATACTAAGCGTGCCATATCTGCCAGCATTGCTGCAAATGCTCAAATACAAAAACAGAGTAGCAATATAATTGAAGCATGTAAGCGGGAATTGCAAAGAGAAGATATATCAGATAGTAGGCGAGATAGAATTCTTGATCGTATGGCGAAGGCTACTGAAATTTCTGCTATATCAAATAAGGAATGCTGTGAAATTCAAGCGAATACGCTTGATCATTCTCATAAACTAACTTGGAGATTAGTTGGCGGCATTACTGTATTGGTTATTGTAGGCTTTTTGGGTGTAAAAGTTTTACCCAAAATTAAGTGTTTGACTATATGGGGTATATAGTAATACCGTTAAGTGTGTGCTTTTGAATGAACATATCAAAGCCTGCCTAAGGCTGACATAGCGGCTTTGTGCAGGCTTTATATTTTCTGTTTCATCTTAAGCCATTATGTCTATATGATAAATAGCCATTATTCAAGCACCTTTATTCTCTGAATTCAAGTAGCTTATACGGTTCTATTTTTAATGCTGTTGCTATATTGAATAGCATTTCAAGGGATATGGGATGGATGACATTCGGAGCTTCTATAGCGCTGAGATGTGAGCGACTGATAGACACGAGTTCAGCAAATTCTTCTTGTGTATATCCTTGCAGTTTTCTGTAATATGAGATATTAAGACCAAGCTGTATATATTTAAATTCATTGCATTTCGATATTTTGGTAGATTTAGACATAAAGCATACCTCCTGCTTTATTAATTTTAACAATTATAACAGTAGATATAAACTTTTTATTAAAGAGCTATTGCATTCTGATAGAATATGTTGTATAATAATATAATAAGTCGTAATATGCGTTTTACGTTCATTGCTACATAAATGCAAAAAGAGCTACAGATGCGTGGCTCTTTAGAAGCTACGCACTTTTTTTTTAACTAGTTGATGAAGAAAGGAATGATTTGAATTGAAAAGGAATGTCAGCCCTTTATCTGTTGCCATTATTATGTGTCTTTTACTTTGTTCTTGTGGTAATGAGTCAAGGCAACAAAAAATAGATATCGCCATATCTTCGGCAGTGCAATCGGCGGTAGAGTCAATGGTAGCTGAAAACTCTGAAACAAGCACCACTTCTGTAGAAACCACTACTGCAGAAACCACTACCGCAAAAACTACTACCGCAGAAACCACTACTGTAGAAACTACTACTGTAGAAACTACTACCGCAGAAACTACTATTTCTGAAACGTCTGTAGGAATCGTAGAAGCGGTTGCAGGTAATGAGATTGATCCTGATTTTAAAGCTGCAATGGACAGTTATGAGCAGTTTATGAAAGAATACTGTGATTTTATGAAGCGGTATAATAGTTCGGACGATACGCTATCAATGATGAACGATTATCTTAACTATTTGAACAAATACTCAGAGTTTTCTGCTAAAATTGCCGAGTGGTCAAACAAACAAGATGATATGAATGCGGCTGAGTTAGCGTATTATACGGAAGTTGTAGCACGAGTAAACAAAATGCTTATTGAGGTAGCATATTAATTATTTTAGAAAGGAAACATAACAACAATGAAAAAAGCAATAAAAATAATTGGTTCTGTTTGTCTTGCAACAATGATGGTTTTTACAAGTTGTAGCAATTCAAATGAGGACAAGGAAATTAAGGAAGCAGTTGAGGCTGCCTTAAATGAAGCACTTGCAACAGCTACATTGCCCGAAAGCACAAAAACACAACCTGCAACAGAGGCGACAGAAGCGACGACGGAAGCGACAACAGAAAAAACAGAGGCTCCCGCAAATACAGAAGCTGAAACCACAAGTAATGCTAATATAAGGTCTGACTATGATTTAACTGCTATAGAAACAGATAACCCTTATTATCACAATGATTATTACGACATTGTTGAAGTTGCGACTTATTCGGATCGCTATGGTGACCAGATTCTAGTGCAGAAATTAATTGCTAAGAAAAATGCAAGAATAAATGGCAATATTTTAGTTTTCGATTCCAATGAAGATGTGATTGGTAAAAAAACAACTGAAATTGAGCTAATTGCTGGGCAAGCAAATTTCTTCAAATACTCTTTTGATACTGACATTTCTAATGCTACATTCCAGATGAAATATACAGCTACTGATGTTTCTAAGGACAATGAAATAGGCGTTGAAATGGTAAAGTATAACGTAAGCGATGATACCTTGTTTGTTACATTTAAGCAATTGTGTGATGATGTTGGTTATGCCGAATACAAATTCTTATTCTATAAAGATGGTAAGATCGTTGGTTCTACTTATAGTAGCTATTTTAGTGTTTACGCAAAAAATCTAGATGGAAAAGGCACTGTAGATGTTATCGAAGAGAGTGTCCGTGGCATTGATTTCGATACATTAGAATATTATTATGAACCTTAATTGTTTGAGCTTGTATTTATAAAAGAAATCGTCTCTGATTTTTCAGAGACGATTTTTTCAAATAATTAATTGCAATATGGCAATTTAGATCACGGAGTCGATAAAAGAAGTCGGGTGAGAAGGTGTCACACCTGTCACTCTGCCACACGTCACGCGAATCGTATTTCTGTAAAACCGTTGACAAAGTCTTGTGTTTTGTGGTATAATCATAAAAATACTTGTTTTTTCTGAAAAGTCCCCTCGACTGATGCCGAGGGGACGGATCGGATAGGATTGATTGAGTTTACTCGAACGGTTTTAATATTTCCGCTACGATCTGAGCGCCGAGTTTGAATCCTCGCTCGAAGTCTGCCTCACATTCAAGCTGTGTCTCAATGTGAAGCGCATCGGTGTAAGTATTGAGAAGTTCCTTGCAGTCTGGGAACTGTTCAAGAAGCTGTTCCTCGGTGTCACAAATGGTCTTTCTGTTTTCAATACAACGTTCGGTCATCGGAGCCGGTTTCTCACAAGGGCAGATCTCGCCGTAGTACCATTCATTGCCGAAATAACATTTAAGAAATAAAACGGCACAAACGCCGCTGTTAAGCCAAATGTCAAATCCCCCTGCAAATCAAGATTTGATATTAGGAGGAAAAAGCAATGAAGTCTATACTGGAAAAACTCTACTACGGCGAGATCAGCCCATGCTCACGCCCAACACCAACCACGAAGCGCTACCTGAAAGCCAAAGATGAGGTTGAACATCGCAGCGAGGAGATACTTGCAAAATATCCCGACTGCAAGGAACAACTTGAAAGCTACGCCGACGCGATACACATCACATCAGCTTGCGAGGGCTTGCAGGATTTTGAGGAAGGTTTCAGACTCGGAGCAACAATTATGCTTGAAATACTGGGCGATACTAATTAACATCATTAAAGTCAACAGCCACTTGTTTTTAACAGACAGGAGGCTGTTTTTATTATCTTTAGTATTTTTGTATATTATCGATCCATTTGTAATTGTTCAGAACAGCGGACTTGATAAACAAGTCAAGTATTACTCAAAGAATGGATATAACGCCTTTATCTGCAATTATTATCGGCGCATTTCTTAATCATTTCCTCGATTCTTGCAGACGCAGGATTCAAGGTGTGCGCTTTTTGTTTTATCAGACAAATACGATAAACCGGCAGTTTTTCTTTCAGAGGTATGACCCTGATGCTGTCACCTGTCGAAAAGTCCTCGGGTATGAAGCCGACTCCGAGTTTGCTTTTCACCATAGGTATTATCTGTCCGGCAGTCGCTGCTTCGACATCGGGAGAGAAAGTAAGATCATGACTGCGGAACCATTCCTCATACAGAGCGTAGGTTGCGGTATTCCGGCTGAGGGAGATAAGTGGATATTCCAAAAGTTCCGTCATAGAAACAGTCTTTTTCTTAAAGCCGTACAGTTCACGGCTGATGACAGCTTTTTCGTTGACCTCTTTTATCGGGACACATGATAATTCTTTTGGAATATCGCGGCTCTCAGACAGCGTTACGACTGCGATATCTGCGGCTTTATTCTGCATAACGGAGAGCGCTTCGCGGGTATTGCTGTTGGTGATCCGGAGCTTCACCTTCGGGAATTGCTTATGAAACTCACCGAGCACAGGAAGCAGGCAGCAGCTCAGTGCGACTTCCGTAGCTGCAATAGTCACAATACCGCTTTGCAGTTCCCGTTCCGTCGCTATCTCCTCTTCGCCAAGCTTTAACTGCTCGATAGCGATCGAAACGTGAGCATATAGCTTCTCTCCCTCGGGAGTGAGCTCGACTCCCTTGTTCGTGCGCACAAAAAGCGTACAGCCGAGCTCGTTTTCAAGATTTTTGATTGCTCTTGTAACATTGGGCTGATTGCTGTACATCCTCTCTGCGGCAAGTGTGATATTTCCGTATCTTGCGGCATAATAGAAGAATTTGTAGTGATCGTAGCTTATATCCATTATCATCACCATACCATTTCGATATATCTGATATGCCGAATATACATTTTACATATTCCGGTATTTATATTATAATGTAACAGGTGAAAAAAGTCAATACCAAAGGAGACAAAGCTATGACACAGAATAAAGACCTTACGGTCGGAGACCCTTCAAAAGTGCTGCGGAGCTTCTGTCTGCCGATGTTCGGGAGCATCATCTTTCAGCAGCTCTACAACATCGCCGACAGTTTCGTTGCGGGAAAGCTCATCGGAGAGGACGCACTTGCAGCAGTCGGCAACAGCTACGAGATCACGCTTATATTCATTGCATTCGCGTTCGGCTGCAATATGGGCTGTTCGGTCATCGTCTCGCAGCTTTTCGGGGCAAGAAAGATCACCGATATGAAGACTGCCGTGAACACATCTCTTATTTCAAGCAGCGCGGTCTGCACATTGCTTATGGCAGTAGGATTTGCGGCAAACGGCGGGTTGCTCGCGTTGATACAGACACCCGAAAACATCTTCGCAGACTCACTTCTATATCTTAACATATATATCCTCAGCCTGCCGTTCGTGTTCTTTTACAATGTCGCAACCGGGATTTTCTCTGCTCTCGGTGACTCAAAAACGCCGTTTGTGTTCCTTGCCGCATCTTCGACCGCGAATGTCGGCGCTGACATACTTTTTGTCGCAGGGTTCGGAATGGGAGTTGACGGTGTTGCTTGTGCGACTTTCATTTGTCAGGGCGTGAGCTGCATTCTTGCTGTCGCGTTTGTGTTACGGCGGCTTGCAGGATTTAAAACCGAGGAAAAAGCGCGGTTGTTCTCTTTCGAGCTTTTCGGGAAAATATCGGCTGTCGCAGTACCGAGCATATTGCAGCAGGGCTTTATTTCGGTAGGAAATATTCTGATACAGGGTGTTATAAACGGCTTTGGCTCGGGAGTTATAGCAGGATATTCGGCTGCCGTAAAGCTTAACAATCTCGTTATAACCTCACTGACGACACTTGGCAACGGTGTATCTAACTACACAGCGCAGAACATCGGTGCCGGCAAGCGTAAGCGCATAAGTGCAGGCTTCAAAGCCGCATTGAAGCTCGTATGGATAATTTCGATACCGCTTTCACTGCTGTATTTCTTTGTGGGCAAGCCGCTTGTTATGCTGTTTATGGACGAACCGACCGACACGGCGATTCAGACAGGCGTAATGTTTTTGAAGGTGGTCGCGCCGTTTTATATGGTCATAGCAGCAAAGCTTGTCTCGGACGGGATTCTTCGCGGTGCGGGACTTATGGGCAGATTTATGATCGCCACATTCACTGATCTGATACTGCGTGTGGCGCTTGCTTTTACTCTTTCCGCGCCATTAGGTGCAACAGGGATCTGGGCGGCATGGCCCATCGGTTGGTTTATCGCAGCTATACTGTCAGTTTCATTCTACATCGGCGCTTTCACCAAAGGTACGAAACGCAGAGCGTATACAAAATATCGGAAACAGACTGTAAAATAACAAAAGCCCCGCACGATGCAGTTTGCGGGGCTTTTGAGCGGCATTGCGGTTATTCAAATATTGAGAAATCACGGCTTTTATGCTTGTGATATAAACTTGTCGTTCTATCGCTGATACTCGCCATGCTTATTTCAAGCGCAGTGGGAACGCTGATACCGCTGTTCTTCAAGAAGATAAAGGTTGATCCGGCGGTCGCTTCGGGACCGCTGATAACAACGGTGAACGACCTTGTCGCAGTAGTCGCGTATTATGGTATGAGCTGGCTGTTGCTGCTGAATATTCTGCATCTCGCGTGAAAAATATTTGAAAGACATTTGTGGTACAATATCCTTGCGGCATAATTTTATATTAGTGTACTTCGATGCGAAGACGACGGAAGAATGGCAATAATCATTTTCGCGCATAAAGAAACCTGCATTGTTCAAAGTTCAATGCAGGTTTTATTCATCATATTCAGAGCGTCTGCTACCGGGTAAACAACATTTTATAATCGCCGGCACGCCTCTCACGACAACTACCGCCGCAATTATTATCAGAAACATAACCCGAACCACAGGCATCGGGTCTATGTTTTCGGACTCGGTATTTGTACTCTCGGTTATTTCGATCGTTGCCGCAGTAGTTTCGGCAGCCACAGCCGTAACTGTTGTAGTGACAACGGTTGTTGTGATTGAAGTCGTTTCTACAGGCAGAACTGCGGCAGTTGTGACCTCGGCAAACACCGGCTCGGGCGGCTTTTCGAGCAGATAAATATATCCTTGAAATCCGCTGCCCATATCATTTATGTTGCACGTTCGGGTGTGCCAGTATATCTGTCTGACGCTATCCGATTCAGATATCGTGACGGTATCGCCGTCTATGCTTTCCACGACAGCCACATGACCGTAAGAACCGAGATCCCAGCAAGCTATCGCTCCGAGCTGGGGCTCGTCTCCGCGTTCGTAGCAGTCATTAGGATTGCTGCTCACGCCGTCGTTCGGGAACCAATGCACTGATGAGCCGTGACAAAGATCGGGCTCATGTCCGAGTATTTCCCACGCGCGTCCATATGCGTATGTTGTGCAGTTCGGCATTGAGGTGACGTAGAGTGCAAAAAAGTTGGCGCTGTAAATACTGTCATCGAAAGCGGGAGCCGTTGTTCTCGGTATGAAATCCTCATCATCTGCAAATGCATTGATGCCGAGCATTATTCCGAGAACGACGGATAGAAACAAAGCTGTGATAATTCTTCTAAATTTCATATTATCGATAACTATGCCCTGCATTATAAAACGATGCAGGGCATTTGAAATTTATTCCGCAAGCTTTTTTCCAAGCTCACGAAGCTCGCCGAGTTCGGTTTCGTTCGCTTCGAGATTGGTGATGTAGCCCTCGTCTCCTACGATCTCCGCACCGTCTGCTTTCACACGTTCTTCCCATGCGTGCATCCAGTCGCCCGTACCCCAGTCATACGAACCGAACAGAACGACTTTCTTGCCGGAAAGCTCATTTTCAATGCGAGCGAAAAACGGCTCAAACTCAGCTTCTTCAAGCTGTTCATCACCCATTGCAGGGCAGCCGAACGCGAGCGCGTCATAGTCGGATATGTTTCCCGAAAAGTCAGAAACGCTAACCGCCTCAACTCCCGCACCCTCTGCGACCGCCTTCGCCATAGCTTCTGTGTTGCCTGTGCCGCTCCAGTAAATTACTGCTGTTTTCATAGTGATCTATCCTCCTCGTGAATTATTTCCATACTTCATCTGCTATCTCTTTTACAAGTCTGAGCTTTGCCCACTGTTCTTCCTCGGTAAGCTTATTACCGATCTCACAGGAAGCAAATCCGCACTGCGGGCTTAGGCACAGTCTTTCGAGCGGTATTATCTTTGCTGCTTCCTTTATCCTCGCGATCACCGCCGCCTTATCCTCAAGAACGGGGGATTTTGTGGTTATCAGACCGAGTACAACCTTTTTGTCACCCGAAACATATTTCAGCGGCTCGAATCCGCCCGAACGCTCATCATCAAATTCAAGATAGTAAGCGTTCACATTTTCTTTGCCGAGTAGCTCCGGTGCTACGCTGTCATAAGGACCGCTGCTGAAATAGGTCGAATGATAGTTTCCTCTGCATACATGAGTGTTTATCATAAGATCATCGGGCAGATCTTCGATCGCAAGGTTATTTACCTTCAGAAGCTTTGCCTTTATCGCATCGAGGTCTGCACCCTTTCCGTAGCGCTCGACGCTGCCGTTGGCGACAAGAACTCCCCATGTGCAGTCGTCAAACTGTATGTTCCGGCAGCCCGCCGCATACAGATCCGCAATGACCTTGCGATAAGCCGCCGCTATATCCTCGATAAGCTCTTCATCGGTCGGGTAGAACTTTCTCGTGCATAACATATTCTTCGGTGTCACAAACTGCTGAAAAGTCTGTGCGGGTGCGGGTATCGTCTGCTTTGCCACGGTATTTTCATCTTCGAACTGCTTGACAAATCTGAAATGCTCTACAAACGGGTGTGTTCCCGCCTTAATTTTTCCTGTAAGAAAAACCTCGTCGAGACGCGCAAGCTCACCGTTGAACTGCACACCGCCGCCTGTGTCCTCATGTGCTACACCTTCAAAGCCCCACATAAAGTCAAGATGCCAGAAGCTGCGGCGAAACTCTCCGTCGGTAATAACGTGAAAACCAGTAGCTTTCTGCTTTCTGACAAGATCGCTAATGCATTCGTCCTCGACAGCGGTAAGCTGTTCGCGTGAGATCTTACCGCTTTCATAATCTTTTTTCGCGTCCTTAAGCTTCTGAGGACGCAGGAAACTGCCGACATAATCGGCTCTGAACGGTGTTTTTAATTCTGACATTGTTATTCTCCTTGTTTCAGATTTTTACAATTGGGTATTATTATCTTCAAACATCGAAAAATCACGCGAACCGTTCGCGCCCGTGAACGCATACCCGCTTATCCCGAAGATATTTCTGACATTCTCTTCGGAAAGAGCTTCGGCAGGTTCACCGTCCGCATGATTTTCTCCGTTGTTCATAAGATAAATGTGGTCACAGTAATGTGACGCGAGCCGAAGGTCGTGCAGTACTATAAGGACTGTACGGCCGCTGTTTTTCAGATGATCGAGCAGGAACAGCTGATGTTTTATGTCGAGGTGATTTGTCGGCTCGTCAAGTATCAGCGTTTCTGCTCCCTGTACGACTGCACGAGCAATATATACCATTTTGCGCTCACCGCCCGAGAGAGACAATATGCTCCTTCCCGCAAGCTCTGTTATATCAAGCTCCCGCATCGCCGCTTGTACCGCTTCCTTCTGCGAGACCTTTCTGTCGTGACGCGCGTACAGTCCCATAGCTATTATGTCCTCAACAGAAAAGTCAAAGGTCGCCGCGCTGTCCTGACCGACATATCCGATCATGGACGCAAGCTGTCTTGGCGAATACTCACGGATATTCGTCCCGTCGGTGTATATTTCGCCCTGCGTTCGCTTGCAGATACCGAATAACGTTTTTATGAGCGTTGATTTTCCGCAGCCGTTCGGTCCGATTATACCGGTGATCTTTCCGTTTATCGTGGAAAGGTTCACACCCTTGAGTATCTCCTTACCGCCGAGACGAACATGGATATTTTCAAATGTTATCGTCATTTGCGGCTCCCTCCGTATCCATTTTTTATCATAAGGAACATAAAGAACGGCGCACCGACAAATGCCGTTATAATACCGAGCGGAAGCTCCGCCGCACCAAAAGCGCTTCGTGCCAGAGCATCAGCCCACATAAGGTAAATACTCCCGAGCAGAGCCGAGAGCGGCATGATAACCCTGTTATTGCTTGTACGCGCGACAAGACGCACAACATGCGGTACAACAAGCCCGACGAAACCGATGATACCGGTCACCGAAACGAGCGAAGCAACAACAATCGAGCAGAGCCCGAACATGAGCGACCTGAAAAGTCGTACATGAAGGCCCATTGCCGCCGCGTCGTCATCGCCCATCATTATCATATTGAAGCGATTTCCCATAGCTGTAAAGATCACAATACCGAGCGTTACTCCCACGGTGGGCAGCAGCAGCGTTTTCCACTGCGCCGCCGCAAGACTTCCCATCTGCCAGTTATATACTGCGGCTATGCTTTCGGGGCTTTTTGCGCGGAATATCAGATAACTCGTTATCGCACTCATTACTGCATTCACGGCAGTACCCGACAGCAGCAAAGTTACCGGCTGGAGCTTTCCGCCGCCCGCCCGTTTTGCCATGAAATACACAACGAACGCGGAGAAAAGCGCACCGACAAATGCGGCTATTGTGGTCTGATACTGACCCTCGAAGAACGGCAAGGGCATAAGCAGAGCCCATGCTGCGCCCGCGGACGCGCCCGACGAAACGCCGAGAACATACGGGTCGGCTATCGGGTTCAGAACGAGGGCCTGCATAGCCGCTCCGCATATCGCGAGACCTGCGCCGCACAGAGCTCCAAAAAGAACACGCGGCATACGGATATTCCAGATTATCTGAAACTGCGGCTTCTGCCAGACTCCGGAATTAAGTCCAGCGTCACCGTCGAAGATATGATCCTTGATTATACCGTAAACATCGGATACAGGTATCTCGGTCGATCCTATGCTTATCGTGAACACGACCGAGATAACTACAGCTGCCGCGAGTATGATTAACAGTAATGTTAAATGTATCTTTTTTGCCATTGCTTATCAGAAACGATCCGGATAAAGGTATTCAGCTATCTTGCGGCAAGCTGTCGCAGCTCTTACGTCCTGCATTACTTCCACAAGAGGGATAACGAGAACTCTGTTATTCTTTACTGCCGGAACATCTGCAAGAGCAGGATTGTCAAACGCAAACGAACGTTTTTCTTCTACAGTCTGCTTGCCGTAGTCGTTGATGATTATAACATCCGGATTGGTATCAACAAGTGTCTCAACGCTTGTGTTGAACCAGCGCGAATCTGCCATTCCCTTAGTGCAGTTGATACCGCCCGCAAGCTCGATCAGATTGCTCTGAAGTCCGCTGGATGTTGTGTAGATCTCGTTTCCGTTGAACGAATCGAGGACGAATACGGAGAGCTTGTCAGACTCGGCAATATCCGCTACCTTTGCGTTTGTATCGGCGATATCCGACTTGATCTGCGCTATGACTTCAGCAGCCTTGTCCTCGACCTTGAATATCTTTCCGAGATTTTCGATGTCGATGTAAATATGCTCGACAGTCTCATCAGGAACGATAGTGCCTGTGATAGTAAGGCAGTTGATGCCGTTGGATTCAAGCTGCTCAAACGATCCCCATGCTGTGTCCTTGAATGTGCTTATCTGACCTATAACAAGATCTGTACCGAGAGCTACGGCGTTTTCGAGCGATCTTTCGATCTCGGGAATGTTCTCAAACTTGTCTGCAAGCTCCGGCAGCGGTACTTCTGCGGGATTGGTATGTACGTTCTTGCCGACAATGTGATCTTCAAGTCCGAGCATAACCATATTTTCCGCAGCGTACAGATTTGCGCAGAGAACCTTTTGCGGCATAGATGTGAATGTCACCGTTCTGTCGCCGTTTTCGATAACAACAGTGCCGTATTCCTCAGATGAAGCTGTATCGGATTTATCCTGCGGAGCTGCCGCGGATTTTTCCACCATATCGGACATTTCCGTTCCGTACTGCTCGGTAAAGTATGTCTGAAGCGCCTTCACATCGGATCTGAGTCTTTCGTTTGCGCTGTCGTATCTGCCGTTGTCCTTGGTGCTCTGTGTCGAGTCCTCATGCTCGGAATTTTCTATCTTTACTATCTCGTCAGCGTTAAGGTCAAAGGTGTAATAGAACCCTGTTCCCATCATGGAAACATAGTAATACTGCTCAACCGTGTTTGTGTTGAAATCGAATGTGTAATATTCCACTGTTTCCTTGCCGCTGAGATCGGTCTTGACAAAATTCACGGTTCCTGCAGACTTGTTGATCGTGATCTTAAGTCCCGTGCCGTCAAACGGAGCGTGTTCCGTGTCAAGATATGTCAGAACACCATTTTCTTCGTTAAATACAGACGTTCCCGAAGCGCCGCTCTGCTGATCGGTACTCTGAACGGCTTCTGTCTGTGCGGCAGCAGTTGTGGTTCCTGAAGTCGTCTTACCGCTGTTCGCGTTTCCCGAGCAAGCCGCCATTGATAGTATCAGCGCGGCCGCCGTCATTGTCATAAGTGCTTTTTTCATTTTGATTGCCTCCTGAAAATATAAGTTATTTATTTTGAAAGCCCTTTGGGCTGTCATACAATGTTTTTGCCTACAAAACCGAGAACATTCTCCTCGACCGCGGAGCCTGTAACCTCGTCAAGTCTTATGTATTCCGCACCCATTCGCTCGGCTATCTTCTTCGCAAAACCGAACCGGATATAGCTGTTCTCCGTGTCAAGCACCATTGTGCCTATCGGAGCAGCTCCTATCCTTTCCGCGGCTGAGAGAGCGTCCCCGAACGGGTCTGTGCCGTCAAGCGGAACATTCGCCTTTCCGTCAGATATGAGTATAAGATATTGAAGCGCATCGGGCATTCGTATGCGTTCGGCGCGAAGTAGCTCACCGGCAGCGGCGATGCCTGCTGCAAGCGGAGTTTTGCCTCCGGTCGGAAGCTCGTCCATACAGCGTCTCGCCAGTTCCGGACTTGATGTTATACTGAGCAGCACCTGCGCGTCCTCGCCGCGAAACGCAACGACACCCACGCGATCCCGCTTGCGGTAAGCTTCCGAAAGAAGTCCGCGCACCGCACCCTTTACCGCTCTCATACGACGTTTTGCTCCCATTGAACCGCTTGCGTCCACAACGAACAATATGGTAGCACCGGTATGCTTTTCGCGTATCTTGCATCGCAGATCGGAGCTTCTGACCGCTATACTCATGCCCTCCAGCGGCGTTCTCTGCTGCTGGTGAAGAGCCGCGCCGCACAGCGTAGGTATCAGCGCTATGTCACAGCATTTTCCTGTTGGGATACGACTTCGGACATATCTCCCGGTGAGCTCGTTCGTGACACATCTGCTTCGTTTTCCGCTTCCGCCGTTCTTCTTTTTATCGGTTTTTATACCGTCCGCAGAGAGCGGGAGTTCCCGCCCGGCGCTTTCGGTATTATCCTGCCGGTTTTCGGGTTTGTCCGTCGAAGAGCCGGTCTGTTCGTTTTCGGAGATGTCGTTTTCGGATCGCTCATTATCGTAGTTTTCTTCGTCTGAAGTATCCTGCGAAGACCCGGAAGACTCCGATACCTCGACAGATGTATCGTTTCTCATGCGATGCGGAAGTACAAACTTCGCCGCTTCGGAAACGTCATCGGCATTTACTTCGGTTCCGCCGCGCCATGCACACAACGCTCTTGCCGTTTCTGCGAGTATCAGCTCACAGCGGTTGCCTTCACAGCAAGACCTGCTCGCGGTAAGTGCGATAAGCTGTACTATACCGTCCGGAACGGATATATCATCAAGTCTCTCGGAAGCCGCCGATATTCTTTCGGCAAGCGCTTCTTCCTTGTCACGGCATTTTCGCAGGAACATCGTCGGATCGTTTTCGTACTCAAGTCTGCGGCGGATTATCTCGGTACGTACTTCTATGTCCGTTTCGCTGCGTGCATTCACAAACAGTCCGAACCTGTCAAGAAGCTGCGGCCGGAGTGAGCCTTCTTCGGGGTTCATCGTCCCCACAAGAGCGAAACGGCAGGGGTGCCTATACGAGATTCCGTCGCGCTGTACGATATTTTCTCCGGTCGATACCGCCTCCGTAAGTATATTGGAGATATGCGCCGAAAGCAGATTTACCTCATCGACATAGAGAAAATTTCCGTCCGCCTCATAAAGCAGCCCGCTTTCAAAGTGCCGCTCGCCGTCCTTTACCGCACAGGAAAGGTCGAGAGTTCCGACAAGCCTGTCCTCTGTGACATTAAGCGGGAGCTCCGTTACACGTTTTCCCGATGCAGATGCAAGTCCACGAACAAGCGTTGACTTTGCCGTGCCTTTTTCTCCCGATATAAGTACGCCGCCTATCGCCGGATCTATGGCGTTAAGGATAAGCGCCAGCTTCACACGATCCTGCCCCGCGACCGCAGTGAACGGAAACGTATATCCGTTCATGTGACATCACGGCTTTCTATCATCTCAAAAACCGAATCGATGTCAAGGCGCTGCTCTTCAAACGGCTTTCTGCGCATTCTGTGCGGAAGCACAAGTTCCGCAGCAAGCTTCATATCATCGTTAACGACCGATATTCTTCCTTCATACGCTGCGTTTGTCATCGCTGTCTTTATCATGGCAATATCTGCACGGTGACCGTCAACGCCCAGAGATACCGATATTTCCGCTGCCAGACGAAGTATATCGTCTGAACAGGTCACCTTTCCGAGAAGCTCATGAGCCTTACTTATCCTGCGGCAGAGCTTGTCCTGCTCTGGCTGCCATTTTTCAAGGAATTTGTCGGGGTCGCTTTCATATTCAAGACAGCGCTTTACCACCTCGGTACGCATCTCTATATCGGTCTCGCCGCGAATATCCGCTACAAGACCGAACCTGTCAAGAAGCTGCGGGCGAAGGTCGCCCTCTTCTGGGTTCATTGTCCCCACGAGTACAAATCTCGCGGGGTGGCTGAATGAAACTCCTTCCCGCTCAACATTGTTTACCCCCATAGCCGCCGAATCAAGTATTACATCGACCACATGATCGTCAAGCAGGTTTATCTCATCTATGTAAAGGATATTGCGGTTGGCTTCAGCGAGTATTCCGGGCTCAAAATGCTTTTCACCCGTGGTGAGTGCCTTCTCTATGTCGAGAGTTCCCACCACTCTGTCCTCTGTCGCACTTACGGGAAGATCAACTACCCTCATGCGCCTCATTACTATTTCGTGTTCTTCCTTTTCGCGGCAGTCGTCGCACTGGCAGCTCTTGTCGTCGGGGTCGCATGAAAACTGACAGTCTCTGACCTCGCGGCGTTCCGGCATAACCTGTGTAAGCGCCCGTACTGCCGTGGATTTCGCCGTACCCTTTTCTCCCTTTATGAGCACACCTCCAAGCGCGGGATTTATCAGATTAAGTATAAGCGCCCGCTTCATTTTCTCCTGCCCGACTATCGCGGTGAAAGGGAAATATGCTTTTTGTTTCATTAAGAATCGCCTTCTATTCTGTTTTCGGTTTCGAGATATGCACGGCGGATCGTTTCAAGCTGCTCGTCTGTGGCGTTCCAGTAGCCGCGTCGGCTGTATTCTTCCATCTGCTCCAATATCTCCATATATGCGTAAGGATTGTTTTCTGCCATACGCTGCCTCATATCCTCATTCTCCGCGTAAGCGGCGCAAAGGTCGTTGTATATCCACTGCTCCACCGCGCCCGTGGTAGCCGCAAGTCCCATGATGTTCTCAAAACGATCGGATATTTTCTGTGCGCCGTGATATTTGTGCGCGAGCATTCCGTCTATCCATTTCGGGTTGAGCACACGGGTACGTATCCCCTTTGCGACAGCCTTTCCGGCGGATTCCGTCACAGGAGCCGTTCCCGTTGTGTCGGTGATGAGCATGACGGCTTTCCTGCCCTTTACCATTTCGACAGATTTCGCAAGCCCGCCGAAAAACTCATAGTAATGATCGAGATCTGTTATCTCATATTCGTTGTTATCACGGACCTGAGAAACTATCTCAACGCTTCTGAGATTCTGCTCATAAAGGTTTTCAATATCGCCGCCGTGTCTTTTCCTGTTGTAAACATAATGAAGCGATGACAGGAACTGACTTCCTATCTGTTCTTCCTTTTCCCACGCTTTTGTCGCGATGACAGATGTTATGCCCGTTCCGTATTCGCCCTCACGCGGACCGAATATTCTCGTGACCGAAAGCTCACGGACTTCTTCTTCATCATAACCGTGATCAAGAAGATAACTGTACAGCTTGGACGAATCCGCCTTCATATAGTTCTGCTCGTCCGTTTCGTCTGCTTCATTCACCAGATGAAACAGGTCATCAAGGTTGTCTATGATATTCGGAAAAAGATCACGGAAAAATCCGCAGATATTCACGGTAACATCAATACGCGGTCTGCCGAGCTCTTCCATGGGAATAAGCTCATATTTCGGATTCCATGCGGAATTCTCCTTAGCCGGTCTTGCGCCGAGATACGCCATTATCTGACCTACCGTTTCGCCCTGCGTGCGTGACGTCTCAAGCCCCCACAGTATCACCGCCGTTGAATTCGGGTAACTTCCGTTTTGCTCATAATAAGTCTTTATCGTATTTTCGGCAATTCTTGCGCCCCGCTGATAAGCCGTTATCGTCGGCACGAATCTCTGGTCGAACTGATAGAGATTATAACCGGACGGGAGCACCTCCGGACTGCGGTATATGTCGCCCGCTGCCTTCGAAGGGATAAATCCGCCGCTAAGAACGTTCAGGAGCTGCTCGTTTTCCGCGTTTTTCTTTACCGCACTGTATCGTTCACGCCCGTAGCAAATGGTTTTTACAAGTTTCTCGGGGACTTTTTCGCTGTCGAAATATTTTTCGAACAGTTCCTCCGCAAGAGCGTTTATGCGCCGGAGGTGTTCGCCGCCAGATTCCTCTGCCGCCGAAAGATCCGTGCCGAGCTCCTCTGCCGCCGCCATATGGAGCGACGGAATCCCATCATGAGACTTTTTCAGCAGCTCCCGCACATAGCACCGCGCTTCTTCGTCGGTATAATCCCAGCCGAAAATGTGAAGCCCTTTCGGGATGAGCGAGCTATTTATCCGATAAAGCTCTTTTTCAAGCTCGTCGATGTCCGTCGGCAGATTAAGCTTTTCGGCCGTCTCTGCGATATTTCGCTCGACATCGCTCGCAGAACTTTCGGAGAACGCCTGTTGATGATGAAGGTCGTCAAGCATCGCGGACAGTTCGGCATATTCCCCGTACAGTCCGCTCTGTACGAACACAGGCGGCTGATAGCCTATAAGCGCCGCATGAGAACGCCGCTTCGCGATAGTAGCCTCGGAAGGATTTCCGCAGTAATAAAGGTAAAAATGCGGAATATCCCGCAGCAAAAGATCGGGGTAGCAGTTTCCGCTCATACCGCATTCCTTGCCTTTGAGAAATTCCATAGTCCCGTGCGTTCCGACATGAATTATCGCGTCTGCTCCGAATTTTTCGGCAAGATATTTGTAGAACGCGATATACTGGTGATGCGGCGGAACAGATTTATCGTGATACAGCTTATCCTGCTGTTCGTGTACCCCTCGTGATGGCTGTAGTCCGACCAGCACATTCCCGTATACAGCCGCAGGAATAAGGAAATTTCCGTTATCGTCGGTCATTATATCACCGCCCGGTTCGCCCCATGCGTCGATAACAGCCTGTCTGTCCGGAAAATCTTCAAGGAATTTTTTGTAGTCCGACAGCGGATAGGTCTTCATTCTTCCGGTATCATTGTATTTTCCGGAGTTAACCAGACCGCCATTAACAAAGTCGTTCATCAGCTGCTCCGGCGAAACATCCTCGGTATCATAACCGTTGCTTTTCAGCAGAGACAGTATTGATGCCACCGACTGAAAGGTGTCCAGAAACGCCCCGCCGAAAACATTTGCCTCTCCCGGCGGATAATTGTAGCAGATGATCGCAGCCTTTTTTTGTGTCTTTTCCTTTCTGCGAAGCGATATGTATTTTTCCATACGGCGGATAAGCGATTCCAGCCGTTCGTCTATTATTTTTATCTCGTCGGTGGTGACATCAAAATCCGCGTTGTAAAGCGGATCCGTTTTTGCACCGACGGGAATGGTCATTACCGCCCCGTCATGCTCAGGAAGCATTACCGAGATCAGTACCTCTGAAGGAGTGCTGCCCTGTACCGACTCGTTCCAGTCCCGCTCGGTGCGGCGTGAGATAAAGAAAGGGTGCAGATAAGGAACATTCAGCTCTTTCAGAAGGTCTGTTCCGGCTGAGATGTTGCCGCCCATAGGACCCGCACTCAGGCGGAATGACATTAAATTCAGCAGCATATCGGGCTTCGCGGGCGTAAATCCGGTCAGGAGCTTCCGCAGACTTCCGTCCGTGATACTGTCCATACCGGAAACGGCTATCGGAAGCACATTAGCGTTTTTCATAATACGCTCGCATATTACCGATACAGCTCCGGAATAGTCCATAGGATATATGTGTCCATAGTACAGAAGTGCAATAACTGGCTTATCCGGATCATATGGAAAGTCTGCGGTAAATTCACCGAAACTGCTGTAGCACTTCATATCGCACGGTCTGCAAACCGCGGCAGGAGGCACCTCACGCGGCGCGGCAGGCTTCGGAAGGCGCTTCGCTCCGCCATATTCCCGCAGTATAAGATAAAGCATATTGAGTATGTTCGGATAATCAGCAACATAAAAATACTTGCAGATAAGTGAGTAATTGCGCATATCGCGCATTTTACCGGGCATCACCTTGCCCATAGCCTCTGCCATAGACTGCATTTTCTTTATGGCAGCCATATCCGGCTTCTTATCCCCGGACGATCTCATTCCTTCCGCCGAAAAACTTCCGAGCCTGAGATATTCACGCGCGGAATTGCCGTAAGGAACGATATTGCCGCTGCATTTTTCAAGCCCTTCGTTGACCGCCTTGATCGTTTCGACCGGACTTCCCATAAGATCGACAAAGACCATATCCGAGGAAGAAATATCGGCAATGAGCCGCGCCCTCTTTTCCTTGCTGTAATCGGTGACCGCATAGTACAGCTTAAGATCGAGAATATCCGGCTCTGTCCTTGCTATTTCTCCGGCAGCCTTTATCAGGCATTTCACAGAAGGCGAAGATACGGTTATAAATGTAAATTTCATCGGCGCACCCTCTTTGCGTAGAAGATCGGCGAGTTATCCTCGCTGTCTGTCAGTATTTCGGCATCAACGCCGAACACCTTTTCCAATTCTCTGTTTTCAAGCAGTTCATTAGGTCTGCCTGTCGTGTATATTTTTTTGTCATCAAGCAATACAAGCTCGTCGGAATATCGTACCGCATGATTCATATCGTGCAGTACCATAACAACGGTTATGCCTTCCTCTCTGTTGAGTGTTGAGACAAGCTCCATTATCTCAAGCTGATGAGCTATATCAAGGTATGTGGTCGGCTCGTCGAGAAGCATGATCTCCGGTTTCTGCGCTATCGCCATGGCTATCCTCGCACGCTGACGCTCGCCGCCGGAAAGCGCGTTGATCTTGCGGTTCTGAAGCTGTGACATACCCGTGCGCTCTATCGCCCAGTCAACAACACGCGTATCTTCTTTGTCCGAGCCTGCCCACCATTTCTTGTGGGCATATCTGCCGTATTCCACAAGCGTCCTTACCGTGATGTCGCTCATACCTGAATCGCTTTGCCCAAGTACAGCCATTTTCCGTGCCACAAGTTTTGTGTTCGTTCTGAAAATATCACTGCCGTCAAGAAATACTTCGCCACGTTCGGGACGAAGATTACGGCTCATTGCACGGATAAGTGTCGTTTTCCCGCAGCCGTTCGGCCCTATTATGGAATATACCTTTCCGCGCTGTATATCAAGGTCTATGCCGTCAAGAATACGGCGGTTCCTGTATCCCGCGCACAGCCCTTTTACCGAAAGAATGATCTTTTCCATGTCAGCCTACTTTCTCAGCAGATAAAGGAAGAACGGTACTCCCAGAACAGCCATGACAATTCCTACCGGTATTTCCGTAGGGCTGAGTACTGTCCTTGCAAAGGTGTCGCTCAGCATTACAAGTGCCGCACCGAGCAGAGCGGTCGCGGGGAACATTATCCTGTAATTGTTTCCGAGAATAAGCCGTATGCTGTGCGGAACAATAAGTCCGACAAACCCAAGCAGACCGACAACACTTACCGCCGATGCCGCCAGCAAAGCCGCGAGCGCTGTAAATCCCAGTCGCGTAAGTTCCACATTCAACCCAAGACCTCTTGCGGTGTCATCTCCGAGTACAAGTATGTTCAGCTTGTCCGCGAACATCAGCGCAAGTATAAGTCCGATAACAGTATAGGGGAGGATAGTCTGTACTTCGCCCCAGCTTCGTGATGAAAGGCTGCCGTTCATAAAGGTAAGCGCACCGTGTACTCTGTCGCTGAAAAATACAAGTATTGCCGAGATACCGGCACCGAACAGCGCCGAGACCGCGACGCCGGACAGCACTATTCGTGTGGGATCTATGCCGCCCTTCCACGCGAGTATATATATTATTCCCGCCGCGAGCATAGCGCCGCCGAATGCAGCGATCGGTACAAAGTTCTGCCACTGTGGGAATACCACAAGTATCACAATTCCGAAAAGCCCTGCGCCGCTGCTTATCCCGATTATCGACGGGTCTGCAAGCGGGTTTTTCATAACTCCCTGAAGTATCGACCCGGACAGTGCGAGATTTATTCCAACAAGACCCGCGAGTATCATTCTCGGAAGTCTGATGTTCCATATTACCTTGTTATTTGTACCGGTATGGTTGCCGGCTATCGTGTCTATTATGTCGGGAACCGAAATGTCCATTGTCCCGATTATGTTTCCGAGTATGAACCCGCCGATCACAGCCGCCGAAAGAATCGCCAGCACTATGATCTTAAATGTTGCCGTATCTTTGAATGCTGTCTTTTCCATCAGTCAAGTTCTTCCGCTTTTCCGTAGATTTCAGGGTAAATGCACTGTGCCATATATCTTATCGCGTCAACATAATACGGTCCTGCATTATAAAGATAATACTGCTGCGGAAGATATATTACTCTCCCTTCGTTTATCGCGTTGACCGAGTTCCACGCGGGGTTCGTGTTAAACTGCTCCTCGACGGTCTTTCGCGCTTCCTCGTTACTTGAGATCATAGTTGTGACAAGCACATAATCAGGATCCTTTTCAACGATGTACTCGATATCGAGCGGGGTGGTCTCCGAACCGACCGTATCCGGCGGCAGATCCGACGCTATATTTTTGAGCTTAAGCGTCTTTGCAATATCTCCCGCTATGCTGTTGTCAAGCTTTACCGCGAGCGATTTCGAGGTCACATAGAGTATCACGACCGAAATATTGTCATCGGGAAGCTTGTCGGTTATCTCCTTTTTGCCCTGCTCCATTTCTGAAATGCGCTGCTCCGCGAGCTCACTCTTTCCGAGCAGTTTTCCGAAAGCCCGATAAGTACAGATAACATCATCAAAGCCGCGCATATGTGTCTGGATCACATTATATCCCATTTCACGCAGCTTGGAGCCCTGTGATGACTGCGTTCCGACCTGAGCTATGACAAGGTCGGGTTCAAGCGCTATGACCGATTCCATATCTATGGAATATACCGGACCTATCTGCGGCAGAGCCCTTATTTCGTCTTCATAGCCCTCGGTCAGACGGATATTGCTACTAACGTCCGAGGTGCATATCGACTTTCCGCCGAGATCATACCATACGTTCAGAGGCGTTCCCGACATTACAGCGACCTTTTCAGGCTTTTTCTCTATGGTAGTCTCATATTTCAGATAGTCACGCACAGTAAGCGGATAATCATCTCCGGTCACGAGTATGGGCGCTTCTTCATCGGAGACCTTGTCTGCCGCAGAAGCGTTTTTAAGACCGCCGACTCCGGAATTGTTCTGTTCACCCGAACAGCCGGTAATGCTCAATACGAGAGCCGCCGCGACAAGTCCGTAAATAAATCTTTTGTTCATTATAAATTCCTTCTTTCTGTCAATTATTATGACTTTTTGTGATCCGTATCCCGTGTCGGTGATATAGCCTTATCCGGGCATTTTCAAAACAAAAAAACATTATCCGAGCCGTAACTCGGATAATGTTCATAATCTCTATATGTATTCCGGATATGTCAAATACACCCTCTGTTTTTTGACAGAGCAACACGAATAAAGCCGTGCGAACGGCTTTATTTGACACATCATCGCTTACGTTCCGGAGTTCCGCAGACTATAAACAACACCCGATCACGGGAGAAACACAGGCAAGTATTCCGACTTATCGCCCGCCAGCAGAACCGGCTCACATACGCCTTCCCGGGAGATATCCCAGTGACTGACATTACATCATGTATGCTTTGAGACGAAATACGGCAACGGCCTTGCTCAGGATTCACACCTGATTCCTTGTTAGGCTTGGCAGACATTTTCAGAAGTCTGCTTCAGCACCTGTATTCCGAAGATATTAACATAGAATATATATTAGCACTTTCCGTACCGATTGTCAAGTATTTTTTGTGTTTGATCGTGTCAAAATCCGGTCATATCAAAATTAATAAGAAGCTCGGCATTAAGAAATACTCTGCCATTCTGACAAAGAAAAGCGAAAGACCGCTCAATGAATGATGAGCGGCCTTTGTTTTATACAGTATATCTTTATTTCCTCGCAAGAACCGTTATCCACGGCATAGACCTGTGATGCGAACATCTTACCTTCGTAAATCCTGCACTTTTCAGAGCGGTTTCTATGGCTTCGGGAGTATAGCATCTCATTCCGTCGATGATCTTCGCGTAGTTAAGACTTTCTTCGTCCATACCGTCCGACTCATTGACGATCATGAAAAATCCTCCGGGTTTAAGAACTTTTGCCACCTCGGAGAAGCATTTTTCAAGTCCCGGCCAGAAGTATATTGTCTCAAAAGCAGTCGCGAGATCAAACTTTTCCTCCGGCAGATCAAGTGTGGAAACATCTCCCTGCCGTATCTCGCACCTTCCGCTCGCAATCATCTCTTTGTTGTATGCTGCCGCTTTTCTGACGGACAGTTCCGAATAATCTATTGCCGTCAGTTTCGCAGACGGATACATTTTCATCAGCGTACCTGCGTTCATTCCGCCACCGCACCCTATCTCAAGTATCTCGCCGGGAGCTATCCTTTCAAGTCTCACAAGGTGCTCCAGTCCCCATTCCGAGAGCTTCGCGTGTTCGCTGTTCATTCTTCTGATGATCATTTTTCCGAGAAATCCTTGGGGTTTTCTTGTCTGATTGATGTATTTCCTGTAAATGCTCATTTTGTGCAGCTCCTTATGTTGATTATTACGCAATACATATTTGTGTAATATGTATAATAATAGCACTTTTGGCGTACAATGTCAATGAGGGATTTGAAAACGCTTTGGTTTCGCTGTCCGAAAAGGATATAGCGCAGATCATCACCGACTCGCTTTAATGACTGGATTTATCTGGCATATAAATGTTAAGCAATCACAAGAACAAAATGTACAAACAGCCTCAAACCGTATCAGAACACGGTTTGAGGCTGTTTTATAGTTACGAATATGGCTGTTTGGAGAATTGTTACCATTTGGGAGGTCGACTTTGCTTGCTTGCTTGCTTGCTTGCTTGCTTGCTTGCTTGCTTAAATCGTAGCACCCGAACATAGCTCTGTCAACCCCTCTTGTGTGAAATTTTGATGAAATTTTATAATAATACACAATACATTATAGCATATACAAGGGCGTTTGTAAAGGGCTTTTCAAAAAAAGCCGCCGTTTTCGAGCAAAATCGCTCGAAAACGGCATTTATGTATCTAATTTGTATCTCATCTTCCGCAGAGCTTTATCTTCGATCTGCCTTATGCGCTCCTCGCTAAGCTTGTGCTTTGCAGCGAGCTCGGCGTAGGACAGCATTTCAAACCCGTCAATGCCGTAACGGTGCTTGATGATGTCCTGCTCCTGCTCATTGAGTTCGGCTAAAACGGCGTGAAGCCTCTCTATAAGGTCATTCTTTTCTGCAACATCTTCGACGCGCGGAGTATCCTTGTCCTCGACCAGCTCATACACTTCGGTCAGACTTTTCTCATCAACAACGGTATTGAGCGAAACATAAAGCTGATAACGCTTCCGCATGGAAAGGTACTTTTTGACTTCCGCGATCGTCATGTCGAGAGTATCTGCGATAAGCTGCAAGCGCGCGTCGCGTTCTACGCCCTGCTGCATAAATGAAGTGTCGAGTTTAATGCACTTCCCGATGTTCTCTACCACATTGGCGGGAAGCCGTATCGAGAAGCCGTGCTCCTCTATCTCGCGCAGCATCGAATGTTTTATCCATTTTACCGCATAGGTGCTGAATTTCGCTCCGCTGTCCGCGTCACACTTTTCGGCGGCAGTCAGCAATCCGAGATACCCGACCTGCTCTAAATCCTCGCGGTCAAGGCTATTCCCGTAAGCTCCATAATACTTTACAGCGACTTTTTTGACAAGCCGCTGATTTTTTATGCACAACTCCTGCTTTGCCTGCCCGTCGCCGGACTGTATCAGCAGACATAATTCTTCATTTGTCCTTTCCATAGCATCACCGTATCTTTCAAGGACTATTTTATCATAGATCGTCGAAAAACACAATACCTTTTTCGGGACACTTGAAAATGGACATATATTTTATAATAGTATATTTTTAATCGCGGAATTGGTATATTTTTGGTAAATTTTTGGTCATAGGGATCGGGTGCATTTCTTGGTATAGTGTAAGTGACAGATCGGTACGAATTGTCCGGACTTCGATACCGATTTGCCGAAGAAGTTAAACCTACAGACAAAAGGAGGAAAACATTATGAGAAAACTCAACAACACAATGGTCATAGCCGTAGATCACGGCTACGGAAACATCAAGACAGTCAACACGGTAACGCCGACGGGCATTACCGCCTACGACACGGAGCCGACCTTCACGGGCGACATCTTGCAGTACAGCGGGAAGTATTACCGCATAGGAGAGGGACACAAGCCTTTCCTCTCCGACAAGACAATGGACGAGGATTTCTATGTTCTCAACCTTGCCGCAATTGCTAAGGAGCTCGACATTGAGGGCATCACAACAGCAGATGTACACATCGCCGCAGGGCTTCCGCTTACATGGGTGAAAACCCAGCGCGAAGAATTCCGCAAGTATCTCACGAAAAACAGCAAGATCAAGTTTACTTTCCGGGACAAGCCGTACAGCATCAGGATAGTGGGAGCTTCGGTTTATCCTCAGGGCTACACGGCGGTCATCGACAGGCTTTCCGAGATGAACGGAGTGAATATGCTTGCAGACATCGGAAACGGCACAATGAACATCATGTACATCAACAACAAGAAGCCCGTTGAGAGCAAGTGCTTCACGGAAAAGCTCGGAGTAAACCAGTGCGTCATCAAGGCTTCGGGAATGGTGCTCGACCGTTTCGGGACGATACTCGATGAAACGATCATCGAGCAGATGATTCGCACAGGAACGGCGGACATCGGGGTAAAGTATCTCGACTGCATTACGGACGCGATCAAGGAGTACAGCGCGTATATATTTGAAACGCTCCGCAAGTATGAATACGACAGCGAGCTTATGCGGCTGTATATCACGGGCGGCGGTGCTGCACTTATCAAGAATTTCGGCAGCTTTGACGAGGACAGGGTAATTTTCATCGAGGATATATGCGCCACAGCGAAAGGCTATGAAAAGCTCGCGTACAATGCGCTTCTCAAGGAGAGCGAACAGCCGAAGAAGTCTGTCAAGCCGAAGGCGGCAGGACCCGATGACAGTTCTGAGAATAAAACGCAGGAGGTGACGGACAATGCCGACGATCAGAGCGACCAGTCTCCGACTGAATCTTGATAAACCCGAACATCGTCAAGCATGGGATTATTTGCAGGCGCTCGACGGTACGGAGTTCAAGTCTTACACTTCCGCGATTGTCGCGGCGGTCAATGACTATTTCGGCAGATATTTTCTTCGGAAAGACGATCCGTATCTCGAAACCCGTGAGCGCGAGGAAAAATTCGTCACGGAGATCGTGGCGGCGGTGGAGCGGTCAGCAGAAAAAGCGCTTCCGTCTTTTCTCGCCGTCTGTATCGCGGAAATTCTGAACAGTAACGGAAATATCGGCGTACCCACACAGAATTCCGCACCTGCCGAAAAAGCCGAAAATGACGACATTTCGGACGTTGATCTCGACTTTATCGGAGGATAGCAAAAAGCTCCCTCTGCTGCACCAATTTCTCCGCGACAGATACCGGTTCCGTGCAGATTTGATACCGATTTTCTGCGCCGTGAAAAGTATATACCAATCGGTGCAGAAAATGGTACTGCACATATACCAAATCTGCGAAAAATCGGTAGCGCAGCACATTTTCATCGCCTCTGACCGCCGGAGTATAGCCAAACAAATAAATTTACGGCGGTCAGAGGCGATAGGCAGGTAGCACCGCTGGCTATACAAATCCCGACTAACGGCGGGATTTGCATAGACTGCGCGGTACTACCTGCTCAGGAGGGAGAACCCTCCCGAGACCTACCCCAAAGTTCGGTCGCTCGGGCGACCGGGAAAGCGGCGCAGGAGCGCCGCGCAAATGAAATGATCGGAGGAAAAATATTTGGAGAAGAAAACTTTGAGAAAAAGAAACAATCAGTTTGCAATCCGCTTGTCTGATTCCGAGCTTGCGCTTTGGAACAGTAAGCAGTCCGCAAGCGGCATGGGCAAGACTGAGTTCTTTCTGAAAATGCTGAAAAGCACCCGCATAAAAGTGTACAGCTTCAACGAGAGCTTGAAACTTTTGTACAACGAGGTGCGCCACATCGGCGGTAATCTCAATCAGGCGGCATATCTCGTAAACGTTGACCGCTTTGACGTTGCCGCCCGAGAGATCGACGCTATGTATCAGGAGTTTATGAACATGATGAACAAGTTTCAGAAATTCATCGACAACCCGATGATAAACGCAACGATCATTGAAGTTCCGACGAAAAAGGACGGTGATTGATTGCCGTTCGGAAATGTTAATGTTGATTACGCACCTTGTAAATCTGTCGGGCAGCTAAAGTCCGCGGCGCTGTATATGCTGGGAATGAAACCGGAGCAGCGCCGCGAGGGAATTGTCAAGACCCGTGATGACTTGTATGCCGCGCTCGGCTGCAACCGTAAGAACTTTGCCAATGACATTCTCGTCACGCGAAAACTTAACGGAAAAAGTTATAGCAAGCACAAGCCGGACACGATTCTCGCGCACAAGATGTCAATATCGTTCCACCCCGATGACAACGGGAAACTTGATTACAAATTGGCATTCAAGATCGCGCAGGAATTCGCAGAGCATTTCATTCACAGCAAAGGTTACGAAGTGTTGTTTGCGGTGCATACAGATACCGACCACATTCATGTGCATTTCCTTATTTCCAACTGCAATATGGAAACCGGAAAATCTTATCGCCGCAGTGCACACGACCTTCATGAAATGTCGGAATACTTTGGTGAACAATGTCGGCGTTACGGTTTAACAAATTCAATCAGGGATAACTTTTACAATCGGAATTTGGAAACCGTCCGGGACAAGGAAACATTTGCCGAAACGCAGATGAAAAAACGAGGGGCGGACACATTCAAAGATGAACTTCGGGAGGTTATCAGAGAAGAGATCGCAGACCCCGCCAACCGCACATTTGAAGATGTCATAAATGCACTTGAAAAGCATTATGGTGTCGAGTGCAGAGTTGCGGGAAACACGGTATCTTATCGCCACCCGCTGTACAAGGACAAAAACGGTAAACTTGTTTCCGTCAGAGGAAACAAGTTAGGAGAACTCTATACAAGAAAGGGGATAGAACATGAAATTGCCAAGAGTAGATCAGGACACACGCAAGCCGTCGATATTGGATCAAATTCACACCATATCAGCGGAACAGAAATCACAGCAGGCAGAGCCGCAGCAGCCTACGGAAACGAAACCGGAGGATTACCGTTCAGCTCTGGACAGAATGTCGGAAGAACTCCTTCTCCTGTCACAACAGAACCTTACGGACGCAGAAACGAAGTATCGTCTGGCGCTGATAATCGCAACGGTCAGGGAACAGAACGCAGTCTTAGCGAATTTTTTGAGCGATACAAAGGAAGAAATGGAGACAATGAACAGCAATCAGCTCCAACTCCTCAGCGAACAGGAACTATACGCAAAAAGCGTTCGAGATAATGTCAGCAGATCGGTCTATGATGTTTATTCTCGTTTCAAGGAAAAGCAGAAAAAGGCATTTGATGATGTTGCCGAAGAGCTTAAAAAGACGATAGCCGAATTGAAAAGCGAGATAGACCAAAGCACAGAATTATGTAAAAAACAAACTACTGATTTGTGGACTGCTTTCAGATGTTCGAGGGATTTGGACAATTGGCTTGACCGTTTTTACTTCATAGCTCCGGTCAGCATTATCGGATATGTGATATTCAAGGTAGTGACATTCTTTATTCAGTAATCAAGTTTTTATTAAACGGAATGCCGCGACTTTCAGCAAACTGGACAAGCTCCGCGAGCTTACCTTCAAACATTTCGGAATCCGTGCCGAACAGTGAAGCATAAATGTTAAAGGCGATAGAGAAATTATCTTTTGCATTTTGGACATTGCCGATTTTCAAGTACATCTTTCCCATATCCAACCGGAAATCGGCATAGTCCGCGCTTTCTCCGTTCGCGTCCTTTATAAACTCCGCGCACTTTTTCATAGCGCGGATAGCTTTCATAGGCTCGCCGCAATCGTCCATAAGGTTCGCGTAATTGTGGTAGATTATCAGCATATCATTGTTCGGCTTGCCGTATTCGGACATCAGCGAAATCGCGCGCTCCATATATTCGCGCGCCGGTTCAAGCTGTCCCGCGAGGTGATAGTTATACCCCAAGTTCATGTTGAGATTTGCCGCAAGGTGCAGATCATCTTCCGGAACGCAGGTGTCGAGCGCAGTTTGCGAGAACGATATTGCTTTCTTGAAATCCTTATCAAACATTCCTGCGATAGCAGATTCAAAGTCGTAGTATAACGCCAAGTCATTGGGTTTAAGAGCTTTGCTGTACGACTTCATTACAGAGCGTATCAGGCGCATACCGCTTTCATACTGATACTTTTCCATATACGAGAAAGCGTCCTCTATAAAGCGGATGTAGAAGTCAGGATCATCATTCTTTATGTCGGTAACAACATCTTCGATGTACAGGAAAAGCGTCTGATAATACGGAATATCAACACCGTGATGTAAGCTAATATTTTGGAGATTCGTGAGCATTTTACGGCAGTTATTCACGGACGGTACAAGGTCAGCAATCGCAATATCCTTGACAATCGGCTGCAATGATATTCTGTTACTCTCGACCTTGATAAGCCCCAGCTCTTCGAGATCGTTTATATCATTCATATCTGAGAGCGAGAGGAAGTGTGCAAACAGCCGAGGGCCTATACCAAACACGCGCACGAATGTCAGACAGCGGAGAATAAACTGATACTCGTCCTACATCTTGAAAAGCGAAAACAGCGTTCGGATATGCTCATAGAATGTAGCCTTTACGCTCTTTCCGTCCTTCTTCACATTTATTCTGTCAGATGTTTCGGGATCAACGCTGCACTCGTTCAGTTTCTCCAAAACATCATCGGCGCTCAATAATCCTTTTTCAAGCAACCGCGCCGCAAGCTCAACAGACAGGGTGTGACGGTTGACAGCTTCAATTATTTTTATAACGGTATCGCGGTTTTTATCGGCATTGGAATACAGTTTGCTGAATAGTTCAAAAAGACTATCAATGTCGAAAATCTCATTAAGCGAATATGTATAACCGCAGTCGAAATAACTTCGTGTCGTGAATATCACTTTGCATTTGTATTTCATCACGACATCAAGCAGTTCCTCGTCAGATGCCGTTGTATCAAAGTTGTCGATCACAATCAAAGTATCATCTTTGAGCGAGCGCAGATAACGGTTATGACGCTTGAACTTTTCGTCGTCGGTATCTTCCGGACGATCATCGGAAAAACCAATATCGGCAATAAGATTTTTCAGATCGGTGTCGTAGTAGAAATAAAGAATGTTTGTAAAGTCTTTTCTGTACTCTCTCGCAAACGCTTTCACGAATTCGCTCTTACCAATGCCGCCCACACCGTTCACGAACACTTTATTGTTTTCGGACAGTATATCGTGCAGCTCCTCAAGCTCTTTATTTCTTCCCGAAAAATGCTTGCACGGTGCAGGAATCTCTGCACCAAAAATACGCTCGGAAACGATAGGCGACAGCACACCGGAAGATGTATGCTTTTCAATTATTTTTGTATCACGGGTAACGAACGGGCGGGACATTGCGAATAACAGAATGTTGCAGATGAACTCAACGGCTTCGGATTTGTTCGCGCAGGGATAATAACCGAGCAATTCTTTTTTGAAATCATCGGATATGCTCACATCATTAAGGACGAGATCGTGCAGGGCTTTCGTGAGATTATTATAATCGTTGATTTGCGGAATTATGGATTTGCTGAAATTACGCATCAAATTATCCGCTTTATCATCAGCGCCGTAATACTTTATGATAGCAGAGCTTAACGGCTTTAATCCGCGCAGCCAGCGGTTAGATAATCCCGCATTGAAAAAGAACAGATTTGTCCTTGCATAATCGTCAAAGAGAAATTCAAGAAATTCCACTTGATTCAGAGTAGCACTATCTAATATCGTTCTGCACACGGAACTGAAATCGCATCTATCCATTTATCTCACCTCGCTGCAACTATCAACTTATACCATTATAGCACAACAGACATAGAAAATCAATCAAAAGTTATGGGACAAGGAAATGTATTTTTTCAGATTGGAGGATCAATGATCAGAAATGAACTTACGAATACCGCCGTAGATAGCAATAACACAACATCTGCGGCAACGGAAACAACACTTACAGGGGAGCAGAAACAGGCTCTTGTCACGGCAATGAAAATCGCTTATTACAGGGATTTTTATAAGCGTGGCATTATTACCGCCGACCAGCTTGAACAGCTTCTCGCAATGCAGAAAGAATATATAGCGGACGATAATAAGCCCGCTGCATAACTCAAAATAAAAATTAGACAATAAAAATATCCCCTTGCAAGCAAAAATACCACTTGACAAAGTTGCTTTAAAGGAGTAAAATATACTTGCAGGGGGATTTGTGTCCCCGATAAATGGGGGAAGGAGGAAAATGAACACTAAAACAAAAGTCGCTGCATATTGCAGAGTTTCAACAGATTGCGAAGACCAGCTTAATTCGCTATCCGTCCAGATCGGATACTTCACCGAGTACATCAGCAATCAGGAAGATTGGGAGCTTATCGAAGTTTATTACGATGAAGGCATTACCGGAACTTCGACAAAAAAGCGTGACGGTTTCAATCGTATGATCGCAGACTGTGAAGCCGGAAAGATACAGCTTATCCTTACAAAAGAAGTATCGCGCTTTGCAAGAAATACTGTTGACACCCTAACCTACACCCGTAAGCTTACAGACTTGCATATCCGTATCATTTTTATGAATGACGGTATTGACACAAACGACAAGGACGGCGAGCTCCGCTTATCCATTATGGCGAGCATAGCGCAGGAGGAATCCCGTAAAATGTCCGAGCGTTTAAAGTGGGGTATGAAACGCCGTATGGAAAATGGTCAAGTTCTCGGCTGTGGTCGCATCTATGGATTCAAGGTCATTGACGGGAAACTCGAAATCGTTCCGAAGGAAGCGGAAATCGTCAAGGATATATATAATATGTATCTGTATGACGGTATGGGTTCAACCGCTATTGCACACGAATTAGACAACAGAGGTATTCCTACATTAAAAAACAGAGTATGGAGTTCGCAGCTCATTCTTAAAATACTGAAAAATGAGAAGTATTGTGGTGATCTTACGCAGTGGAAGGTATATAAGCCCAATGTTCTCTCCGATAAGATGCTTACAAATCGTGGCGATAATCCGGACGCACCGCTCATAACCGTCAAAAATCATCACGAACCTATTATTTCAAAGGAAATGTGGGAACAGGTTCAGGCTGAATTAGCAAGAAGAAGCAATCTTGCTATGTTAGGCAAAAAGCATTCACACAATTTCTGGCTCAGTGGTAAGATCCAATGCGGCAAATGCGGATACAGCTATGTTCGCTGTAGTTCTTCCCAAAAGAAATTTCGCGCTGTAAGCTGCCGCAACAGAATCGCGTACGGCAAAGAAAGGCGTTCTGCGCCTAACGGAGAACTCGTCGGCTGTGACAATCATTCCGTAGACGAACGAATTGTTATTAAAGCTATGGAATCAATTGTCTCTCAGATGAGCGAACTTCGCTTATTGCTTGAACAGGAAATGCTCTCGGAAGTCAGGAGACTTGAAAAGTGCAAAAAAGATTTTGACCCTGCACCTTTGAGGGCTGAAATCGAAAGCTACGAAAATAAAAAGCGCAAGGCAATTGACCTTGTACTTGACGGGCTTATATCAAAGGATGACCTGACTAAGCAGACTACATTCTATGACAGCGAGATAGTAAGACTGACGGAAGAAATCACTAAATTGCAGAACGTAGCTGAAAACCAGCGCAATCAGCTTTCGGAAATTGAAAAGGCAATTGAGTATATCGGAAAGTTATCTGACACCGATACGGACGGTGACAATAAGGAACTCTACCGCTCGATGATAAATAAAATCATAGTTCCGGAGTATCCGGTTTTGCAGATTTTTCTCAACGGTGTTCCGTTTGCCTATAAGGTAGTCTATTCCGTTAAAAACGTGCCGTTAGCAGGCATCTTTGACATCACTATCGACACTTGCGAAGTGATGTCATAAAACATTATTTCGACAACGATAGGTAGAGCTTGTTTATTATGCTGTTCATCTGAAAATCCTCCAAAGTATGGTGTTGATATTTGACAGATGTGCGCCTAATCTTGGTCGTTATTTGGTCGTTATTGTTACAAATACATACGTCAAATGACCACAAGCTACGAAAGTTGGAATGCCACAAAGCCGTATTATAAGCGAATTTCCTTGAATATGCCTAAAAACGCAAAAAGCGCAAAGGTCAATTCAAGTCCAGTAACAGGAGCCAGCATATTTTGTGCTCGAACCCGCTTATAATGCGGGTTCGAGCCATTTTATATTTAAGTAAAAAATGCCGTTTGGCTCTTGTTTGTCCCTTGTCCGCGAATCATGCAATTTTGATGTTGTTTTTCGGGAATTTGGTGCCGATAGGTAAGACCTCTGCGACAGCGTCCATTGCTCTTGCTTGTGCCGACTGGAACGTATGCAGATAAATCTGTAAAGTTGTCGTCGGAGTTGAATGTCCTAAACAGCTCTGAACTGTCTTAACATCAACGCCCGCGTTCACAAGTAAAGATGCGTTCAAATGTCGCATGGAGTGATTTGATACATAACGCATGCCCGTCCGGTCGCAGAACTTGTGGAAGAAGTGCGAGGGTGCGGCTCTGCACAAATAATCACCGTTCCATTTGGTGAATATACGATCGGTCTCGATCCATTGAGTACCGAGCTTTTCGCGCTGTGCGTTCTGCAAGTTTTTCCATTTCACAAGGCAGTCCATAACGCCCTGCGGTACTTTCAGACTGCGGATACTTGACGCGGCCTTGGGTGTATCGGTGTAGATTCCCTTTTCTTTGGTATAAAGGCTGGTGCGCTTGACGGAGAGCACATTTGCGTCGAAGTCGATGTCCTTCCACTCCAGACCGAGCAATTCTCCGAGACGAAAGCCGGTATAAATTGCAACAGTATAGAAGCAAACAAACATATAGTTTTCTTCCGGCTCCTGTTCAAAGAGTTCAAGCAGCCGCTGCGCTTCCTCGACAGAATAAAAATCCTTTTCCGGCGTGACGACTTTCGGGATCGTGACATTTTTGCAGGGATTTTCCTTGATGATCTGCATTTTTACTGCATAATCGCAAATCGTTGAGACGAACGATTTATACAGTTTGATCGTTTTCGTGGACAGCTTCCCCCCGTGCTTTTTCGGGGTGTCGAAGCGCTCGCATTCCGTGAGATCGACGATAAACTTCTGAATGTGGTGCGGTGTGAGCTTGTCCATTCGGATATGTCCGAGTGCCTTGTAAATGCGCGGTGTCATGTTTTCGTAACCCGCGATTGTACCGGCTTTCAGACGAATGTACGCATACTCCTTGAACCACTGCTTGGCGAAGTCCTCGAATTTTATCGTGCAGACGGTGTTCCCGCCCATGCACTCTTCTTCAAAGATAAAAGCCTGACGCTGCAATTCTTTCTCGATCTGTTTTTTCGTCATGCCCGGTTCGGGCTTCCACGTTTTGTACTGGCTGACCTGTCTGCAGTGTGCGTCGTACCCGCACGAGACCTTTATACGATAAGAGTTTCCTCTTTTGCTGATTGATGCCATGGTTTATTCCTCCTTCAATAAACCGCAGCACTTATCTGTACTTATTATTTTACACATTAAAGCGTGATTTGTCAAGTGGTTCGAGAAATTTTTTGTTACTGGATCCCCGAATCCGAGACTTGTAACAAGCGCAGATGGCTTAGTGATGCGGCTTTTCATCATTTCATTGCTTGTTTTTTCTTTATGCAGACTTCACATCTTCGGGTACATAACCGAACACTGACTTGTACAAAGCCTGCTCGTCGATCAGATATTTCTTTCCCGCCATAAAGCACGGGAGCTGACCGGATTTGCACATCTGACGTACACGGTATTCCGTGAGACCCTCGATAAGTTTAGCCGCTTCTTTAATCGTAAGTATTCTTCTCATTCCTTTTCCTCCTTGAATTTCATTGTCATGTATATTTATCTGTTTTTCTGTAAGTATGTATTGCCGCGAAGGCCATAGCAAATCTACGGCGGCACGCCTCCGAATATGTTGTGCATGGACTTCCACCTACTTTTTATCCGCGCCCGCGACTGCGGTGCTTTTTCTGCACTGTAGGTTTCTGTGCAGGGCTCTCCTTCTCCGGTTCGTCCTGCTTTTGTACAGGTTCCGGAGCTTTCGGTTTCGGTACGTCACGTTTCTGAGCTGGAATCGTCTGAGCCTGTGTCTGTACTGGTTTTTCTTGTACAGGATTATTCGGCGGGGTCTCCTGCTGCGCTTTCTTTTCAACGATCAGTTTGCTGATGTAGTCACCATACGATAACTCCAGATAGGTTGCGGTGATCTCACGAAGCGCCTTGATAAGATAATCCTTGTCGGGCTTGGATAAAGAATTTTCAAATATTTTGAAAATTCGTGCAAGATGTCGGGTTAAGCGTTTCTGCAGCTACTGGAGTTGTATATTTTTACATCGGTGTCGGCTTTCTTGACCTGCCGTAAATGCTTCAGATAATTTATCCCTTCATAATAAGGGAACGAAAATACCGAAAACGTAAGGCATAATGCACCAACTATTTTAACTTTGCTGAACATTTCGTATGATCTGACAGGCAAAGGCTTTTTCACTTGCGGCGTTTGGTGATTATTGCCCCGGCGTTGGCTTTATGATTATCAGGGTTTGAATGCCGGATTTATACTTCTCTCTATAGTAAGGGAAAATAAACTTAGAAAATTGCGGTAGTTTCACAGAACTTTCATTTTAAATCTCTGTTCTGACTAAATGGCGGTAGCGTTACTTGTATAGATGTGACATAGCGATACAGATGATGAGACTCCGGTGATTTATCAAGAGATGTCCATTGACGGATCAACACGCCCCTTCATTACGAGGGACAAAAATATAGAAATTATCGGGTACTTCACACAATTTTCAAAACAAATCTCCGTTTTGACTAATGAGAGGGTCAGTCAATTGTGCATAAGTGACATCAGACTTAACATCATTCGGGTGTCAGTAGATATATCTGACGTGAGCGGAGATGTGTTTGCAGACTAACGATGTTTCTGATTTGCAACTGACGAACATAAAAACAACTGCCCTCATATATAAGGATAAATATCTGCCGATTTTAAAGGGTGATTTGAAAATTAATGTGTCTATTATTGAATTTTCATCTATCCTTAACATAATGGGTGCTCGTTTCCGGGAGATAGGTATCATTTTTGCCAAACGTAGAAAAGTCCTCTATTGCATTTCTTTCGTATTTGTGATATTATATAACAACAATATAGATAATAAGAGGTCAACTGTATGAAAAAATACCTTATTATAGGCACAGGAGGCACGGGCGGACCGATAGGCGCCTGCCTCGCAAATGCGGGAAAAGATGTTACATTTATTGCGCGGGGAGATAATCTGGACGCTATTAAAAAACGCGGGTTAAGAGTGATACGCCCGGATGATGAGTTCACGCTTACTCATCTCAAAGCCTTTGATCTCGGGAGCTATTGCGGTCAACCCGATGTTATCTTTGTTTGTGTAAAGAGCTATTCGCTTGAAGCTATAATACCTGATCTTCAGCGTATCTCGGGCAGGGGTACGATCATTATTCCGATACTGAATGTATTTGGAACGGGCGGTATGCTGCAGAAATTTTTTCCGGATACTCTTGTTACAGACGGCTGTGTCTATGTTGCTGCAAAAATAAAAGAGCCGGGCTGCATACAGATGTACGGAGATATCATGCAAGTGATCTTTGGAGTACGCAATAAAGCTGAATACAGAAACGAGCTGAAAGAGATCGAAGCCGATCTGAATGAAAGTGGTATTGTGGGAATACTTTCCGACAATATAGCAAGGGACGCACTGCTCAAATTCTCTTATGTTTCTCCGCAGGGAGCCTGTGGTCTGTACTATGATGTTCCTGCCGGTGAAATACAGAAGCCCGGAGAGATACGAGACTGTTTCGCGGGGCTTGTACACGAGATAGATACTATCGCAGATGCAATGGATATACACTTTGCCGAAGATATTGTAAAGCGTAATATTGATATACTCGATACTCTTGTTCCATCGGCAACCACGTCGCTGCAAAGAGACATAGCCGCCGGGAATTTATCGGAGATAGACGGTCTTATCTACGAAGTCGTAAGACTTGCGGATAAGTATAATGTCGAAGCTCCGATATACAGGAAGATCGCGGCTGCTCTTAAAGAAAAGCTCGCATAATAGTTTTCTAATAAACGCACAGCCGTCAACTGTGCGTTTTTTTATTTCATGAAATATTGAAGTCATTTCGCTTTTTCATCTTGACATCACTGTCGCCTTGTGCTATAATATAACATACTATATCTATATGTATTATATGTTATAGATGATGTCCGAGAAAGGAACCATACTATCATGCACAAGTTAGAAGAAAACATCAACCACCTTATGCTGAGACTGCTTGAGGATTACGACGGCGGAAAGACTATCGACGAGATCAAGACCTTCGATCACCCGGACAAGGAGGTAATTACCGAGATAATCGCAAGCCTTCGTCGTATCATCTTCCCGGGCTATTTCAGAAACAAGTCCTACCGTGTTTACACCGTTCGCAACAACATCTCGATGCTTCTCGAGGACGTGATATTCAAGCTGATAAAGCAGATATCCATTGTTCTGCGCTACGACAAGGAGCTCGAAAACGCGGACGAGCTCACCCTCGCGGGGATAGCGGAAGGAAAAACGTTCGAGTTTCTCGAAAAGCTTCCGAAGATACGCAAGTACATTGAGACCGACGTTCAGGCTGCCTACGACGGCGACCCCGCGGCATACAACAAGGATGAGATAATCTATTCATATCCGGGACTATTTGCAATTCTCGTAAACCGCATAGCACACGAGCTGTGGCTGCTCGGAGTACCGATAATCCCGCGAATGATGACGGAATACGCTCACAGTGAGACAGGTATCGACATACACCCCGGCGCTACGATTGGAAAATATTTCTTCATCGACCACGGAACAGGCATCGTCATCGGCGAGACCACCGAGATCGGCGACAACGTGAAGATCTATCAGGGTGTAACTCTCGGTGCGCTGTCCACACGCGGAGGTCAGGCTCTCAAAAGTAAAAAGCGTCACCCCACTATTGAGGACAATGTTACTATCTATTCCGGAGCTTCCATTCTCGGCGGCGATACTGTCATCGGTAAAAATGTCGTTATCGGGGGTAACGCATTCATCACACGCTCAGTTCCCGAGGGCGCAAAAGTCAGTGTTAAAAATCAAGGGCTCCGTTATAACTACGATGCTTCCAATCCCGTTCAGAGCGAGAACCCGCCTGTGCAGGAGGTCGATGTTGACGACGAAAGCTGGTTCTACATAATATGAAAATGCAGTTCAGAGTTGAAAAAGCCGTGCTTGACAGCGGGGTAAAAATACTTTTTGCAACAATGGAAAACATCGACAACACGGGCGATAACGCGGAATGGAACGAATACCGTGAAAAGCGTCTGGAAGAATTGCATTCACTTTATTACGGAATAGATGTTCACGCCGACCCGATACTCGAAGGTTTCAACATACTGCACGACAATGTTGGAGTAAAGCGCCGCAAGAACATTCCAGCAAGTGAGAACCTCATAAAACTGCTGCTGAAAAATCACGGAATGTTTTACATAAACAAGGCAGTGGATATCTATAATCTCGTTTCCCTTGAAACAAAGCTTGCTCTTGGCGCACACAACATCGATAATGTCAGCGGCGATGTGACTCTGCGCTTTACAGACGGCACGGAGAGATATATTCCTCTCGGTCAGGAGCAGCCTGTACCTGTTGCGCCGCACGAATACTGCTACTGCGACGATGACAATGAGGTCTTGTGCAGGCTCGAAATACGGCAGGTCAACAAGACCCGCGTTGACGAAAACACCTGCAATATCTTCTACATTATTCAGGGAAATGATGCAACACCCGACAGCCTTCTGAACGATGCGGCGGAGCGCATTATCACACTTACCGTGAAATACTGCGGAGGCAGCGGGCGTATCATAATACCTGAAGTCGTGTGATGCTTTGATATCCAGGCTGTCATTATTCGATGAACGATTTATATCCTATACCCGTTTATTCCTTATTTATTTTTTGTTCAGAAGATTGACATTATACAGTTAACTCTGATATAATAATTGGTGGCAGGCCAGAAAAATGATAAAACTTCTATGCACTTTAAGGTATAATTAATGTGTCCTCAACAACTGCCTTATGGCAGTTGTTGTTCCGAAATCCGCAATGCGGACTTCGGAAAGCCTTAAAAATACACTTTCAGCGTATTACTTTTGCAACCGCGAACAGGCTTCAGGCTACGCTATGAAGCCTGTTCACGGTTGATGAGCAGACATTAATTAAACCGCGTTATCAACGGATTTGTTCCCTGTGTTCCCCGTGTTCCCCCTTTTTCACATATAGTCGTCACTTGAATAAAGAAGCTTTGAATAACAAATTGCCGCACCCGTCGATCTCCGCTCATTTATTTCACGTCAAAAAAAGTGCATTTCACACCATACATTAAAGATTTATACCGGAACAGTCGGGATCTGTCCCACGGTTCCGGTATGATATTTCTTTGAATGTCTGTATTGTGAAATGTGTGTGATTTTTCAGGATAACAAAATACCCCGTTGCCAGGACTGATCCTGACGACGGGGTATTGCCTTTATGCAATGATCACGCAAGCGTCCTTATGCCCTTTATGAGAGCGTCGATATCTTCAAACGAGTTGTAGAGTGCGAGAGTCGGGCGGACAGTTCCTTCGAGACCGAAGCGCCGGAGTACCGGCTGTGCGCAGTGATGACCTGTGCGCACTGCGATACCGAGTTCGTTGAGTTTTGCACCGACAGTCTCGTTGCTGTATCCGTCGAGGACGAAGGAGAGTACGCTCGCCTTGCTGGACGCAGTACCTATAAGGTGCAGCCCCGGTATTCTTCTCATCTCGCTCATTGCATACACGAGAAGTTCATGCTCATGTTTGTTTACCGAGGGCATTCCTATCTCGTTCAGGTATTCGAGCGCTGCGCCGAGACCCACCGCATCGGCGATACTGCCTGTGCCTGCTTCGAACTTGTTGGGAGCGGGATTGTATATCGTGCGCTCAAAGGTCACGTCCTTTATCATGTTGCCGCCGCCGTGATACGGTCTTGCGGCCTCAAGAAGCTCAGACTTCCCGTAAACTGCGCCGATGCCGGTGGGGGCAAATATCTTGTGACCGGAGAACACGAAGAAATCCGCGTCGAGTGCTGCGACATTCACCGGTATATGGGCGACGGACTGTGCACCGTCGATAAGTATGCGTACACCGTGGGCATGAGCCATTGCTATGATTTCTTCCACGGGAGTCACCGTGCCGAGTACATTAGAGACCTGCGTCACACTCACGAACTTTGTGCGTTTTGTGAACAGCTTCTCATATTCGGAGAGTATGAGCTGTCCGCTTTCGTCACAGGGTATCACTTTCAGCACTGCACCTGTTTCTTCACAGACAAGCTGCCACGGAACGATGTTCGCGTGATGCTCAAGGACAGATAGGATTATCTCATCTCCTGGCTGCAAAAGCGGCTTTACGTAAGCGTTGGCAACAAGGTTGATGCCCTCTGTCGTACCACGCACGAACACGATATCGTTTTTTTCTGGAGCGCCGATGAAGTCAGCGGTTATCTGTCTTGCGTCTTCATAAGCATCGGTAGAGCGTGCCGCGAGCTCGTGAGCGCCGCGGTGAACATTGGAGTTCTCGTGGGTATAGTAGTATGAAAGCCTGTCTATGACAGCCTGTGGGCGCTGTGTAGTGGCGCCGTTGTCGAGCCATACAAGCGGGTGACCGTTGATAACTTCTTTAAGGATAGGGAAGTCGGCGCGTATCTGGTCGAGGGTCTTTGTTCCGACGACGACATTGTTGCCTGAAGATACGGGAGCGACAGCCTGCTGCGTTGTCTTCGGCACGTATGAAGCTGCCTGAGACTCCGACATCACCGCCGGAGAATAACCGGAATCCTGTGCCGGTACGCTTTCATAACCCGCAGCGCCGTTTGTGAGCTCTGCGGCAAGCTTCTCGTATTCGGAGAAATACCCGCCGCCGAAGCCGTTATAATAATTCTCCGCTTTTGCCGCGGCTTCATATATCACCGAGGTATCGCCGGACTCTGCGAGACGTTCCGTTCCTTCCGCACAGCGCACCGGGTCAAGATCCGGGAAGAGCGAGTTCGCCAGTGCTTCAAGCTCTCCCTCCGAGGGCAGCCCTGTGAACGAATTAGTCGTAATCATAGTATTCACCTACCTCTACGTCCTCAAGAACTGCGATCGCGTCATCGGCGAGAATTGCAGCCGAGCAGTAGAGCGAAAGGAGATATGAAGCGGTACCCTTGTCGTCGATACCTCTGAAGCGAACAGCGAGACCGCGGGACTGTTCGTTCTTGAGGTTACGCTGATACAGTCCGATAACGCCGCGCTTTGCTTCACCTGTGCGGACAAGAAGGATATTGGTCTTTCCGCCCTTGCTCTTGGGTTCCTTGAGACCGTCAACAAGGAGCTTGTTTGTTGGGATTATCGGTATGCCGCGCCAGAGAATGAATGTGCCGCCTGCAATGTTCGCGGTTACGGGCGGAACGCCGCGCTTGGTGCATTCACGCTCGAATGCTGCAATTGCACGCGGGTGAGCGAGGAAGAACGAGGGATCCTTCCACACCTTCGAGATAAGCTCATCGAGGTCATCGGGAGTAGGCGCTCCGCTTGCAGATACAGGCTGGATGTGCTGCTTGTCGGCGATATTCTTGAGAAGACCGTAATCATCGTTGTTGATTAGCTGGCTCTCCTGACGCTCACGAAGGCTCTCTATGGCAAGCTCAAGCTGTTCTCTTGCCTGGTCGAAGGGGGAACTGTAAACGTCCTCGACTGCGGTATGTACATTGATTATCGTAGAGATATTCGCAAGTCTGTACTCGCGGGGCTTTGCCTCGTATTCAACATAGCCCTGGGGGATAATGTTGGACTTCTTCTCCGAGCTGCAAAGAACATCGAGGGGGGTATCGCCCTCCTGAACCTTATTCACACGGTAGATACCGGAATCGAGACCCTTGAATTCAAGGAGCTTTGTTATCCAGCGGGGAGTTAGTGCAGCGTACTGCGGTTTTGTCTTGTTGATGTCGGCGAGGTTATACGCCGCGTCTTTGCCAAGTGCTATAATCTTTTCTTCGTCTTTGGTTGCCATTTTTTCTGCCTCCTGTGATGGTTGTTGGGATCATTAACATATTAAATATATAGAAATAATATGTTATGAACGTATTATATCATAATTATTTAGAAAATGCAATAGTTTTTCTGTATTTTTTTCAATACTGCGGGAAACTGCTGTCCACGTCACGCGACCATGCATTCGTACCGCCTTTGAGGTTGTACGCCGCGCCCTTGTATCCCGCTTCGAGAAGAGTGCGGACGGCGAGAATGCTGCGCTTTCCTTCCTTGCAGACGAATACGGTGTCCGCGTCGGGGTCAAGCTCGTCCTGTCTGCGGTCAAGCTGACCTATCGGAATGATGATCGCGTTGGGGAATTTGGCGATAGCACGTTCATGTGGCTCCCGCACATCTATTATCGTGATCTTCTCGCCGGCATCGAGCCTGCGTTTCAGCTCCTTCGGCTCTATTCCTTCGACTTCGGCTTCCTCTTCTTCCTTTGCTTTTATGCCGCAGAAATCTTCATAGTCATATTCTTCGAGATCGGTGATAGTCGGTTTCTCGCCGCAAATCGGACATCTCGGATCCTTGCAGATGTTGAGCTGTCTCCATTTCATTTTCCATGCGTCGAACAGCACAAGCCTGCCGACAAGCGGCTCACCGCCTCCGACAATGAGCTTTATCACCTCGTTAGCCTGAACAGTGCCGATGATGCCGGGGAGAACGCCCACAACGCCGCCCATTGCGCAGGACGGAACAAGTCCGGCAGGCGGCGGAGCAGGGTACATACAGCGGTAGCAGGGGCCTTCTTTCGCATAGTAAACTGCCGCCTGCCCCTCGAACTGGTACATAGCACCGAAAACGTCCGGCTTTCCGAGAAGTACGCACGCGTCATTGACGAGATAGCGGGTCTGGTAGTTGTCCGATGCGTCTGCGACGATATCGTACTGCCCGATAAGGTCAAGGGCATTGTCTTTGGTAAGACGTTCGTTGTAGGTTTCTACCTTCACAAGCGGGTTTATCTGTTTTATGCTGTCCTTCGCACTTGCAACCTTTGGTCTTCCGATATCGCGGGAGCCGTGTATTACCTGTCTTTGAAGGTTGGATTCTTCAACCTCATCGAAGTCGATAAGACCGAGCGTTCCGACTCCCGCTGCGGCAAGATACTGCGCAAGTGGAGTACCAAGTCCGCCCATTCCGACTATCAGCACCTTTGCGCCTTTCAGACGGCGCTGCCCCTTAACGCCTATCTCCTTTAAGAGCAGGTGACGGGAATATCGCTTTATCTCGCTGTTGGTCAGCTTGTCGCCAAGTCTCTCTCCGAGGACGCTCTCAACGGGCGAGCCTCCTGCTATGGCCGGTATAAGCATCACCTCATCGCCGTCCTTCACGGGCGTGTCGTAGCCGTTCAGGTCACGTATATTGTTCTCGCCCACAAATACGTTCACGAAATCGCGGAGCTTTCCGTCCCCGCCGAAAAGCACCTTTTTTGTCTCCGGATATTCGTCCGAGAGCGACTTTATGACTTCACCTATGGTCGCGCCGTCAAGCGTCAGTTCCGACTTATGCCCTGTGAACATACGGAGCGTTGTCGGGATAAGTACCGTTACTGCCATGTTTTTATCTCCTCTGCAATGAATTTTGTATAGTTTGTTTTGGGGTCGAGTATGTGGTTCGTATACTCCGCGGCTTTCCCGTTCCTGCACGAAACTATTATATAGCTGTACACCGCGAGGGCGTGGGAGCGGTCATACTCCGAAGGTATGGCGGGACAGTCGGGGTGAGAATGGTATATGCCTACGATATCCAGCTTTTTGCGGCGGGCGTAAAGCTCCGCACTCATCATGTCATTCGCCGTTATTACGAAGCGGTGGTACTGCTCGCTTTGCTCTGACTTGTTCTCGTTAGGCAGTACAGAGACCGCCGATTTGTCCGTACCGTTCATCTTTCCGAAAATGAACCCGCAGCATTCGTTGGGGTATGCCTTCTCTGATTCGAGCCGTATCTCGCCGAGCAGCTTTTCCGATATCTCAAGCATTTGTGTCACCCCACAGCCGTCCAGACATATAGCGGCAACCGCTGTCGCACAGTATCGTGACTATCACTGCGCCGTCGGGTGCGGTCTCGGCGAGCTTCTGTGCCGCAGCCACATTGGCGCCCGAACTTATCCCCGTGAACAGACCTTCCCGCAGCGCAAGCAGCCTTGCTGTCCCGTAAGCCGTCTCCGTGGTCACTTCGATCCTGCCGTCAGAGATGCTCTCATCGAAGAAGCCGTTCCGGGTAAGGCAGGTACAGTGCTTGACACCCTCGATTCCGTGAAACGGCGAGTCCGGTGTCATATTGAAACACCGTATATCCGGGTTATATTCTTTCAGTCGTTTTGTGCAGCCCATGAATGTTCCCGAGGTGCCCGTTCCCGCAGCGAAGTGTGTTATCCTGCCATCGGTTTGGGTTATTATCTCGTTTGCGGTGCCGTTGTAGTGGGCTTTCCAGTTTGCCTCGTTCGTGTACTGATCGGGGAAGAAATATTTGTCGGGATCATTTCCGACCTCACGAAGTACGGCGCTGTACGCCCCGTCTATACCCTCCATTATATCTGTGAGGATAACATCTGCGCCGAGAGCTTTCATATACCTTTGTCTTTCCACAGTGACATTTCCCGGCATATATAGCTTTACGCGTATTCCGAGTGCGGCTGCAATCGTGGCATAAGCTATACCGGTATTGCCGCTTGTGGAGTCAATGAGTATCTTATCCTTTGTGAGAAGTCCGCGCTCTATACCGTCAAGTATCATCGCTTTTGCGGCTCTGTCCTTGACCGAGCCGCTTATATTCAGGAACTCGCCCTTGGCTAATATATGTATGCCACGCTTTTCGTCGCCGAAGCTTTTCAGCTCGAACAGGGGAGTATTCCCGACTGCGCCGAAAATATCCAAGAGGGGATCACCTTCTTTATCCGATAAATCATATCTGATTAATATGTATATATTATATCATTTATCCACTGCTTTGTCAATAGGTTTCATATATAAAATCTCATCTGGCAGAAATATTAAACAGAGAACACACCCGACAGCCTTCTGAACGATGCGGCGGAGCGCATTATCACACTTACCGTGAAATACTGCGGAGGCAGCGGTCGTATCATAAAACCGGAAGTGATATGACTAAAAAGACCGTTCACTTAAATGTGAGCGGTCTTACATTTTATTCTCCCGTACTTTCGACTGCGGCTTCATATCCGAGTGAAGCGATAAGCCGGAGTGTATCGTCGATACTCTGACCGCCGGCGGTAAGGTAGCCGGCAGCGAATATCGAATCCACGATACCGAACAGCGTTTCCTCCCGTCCCGCAAAATACACTTCTCTGCCTGCCGCACAGCGAATATCCGCTTTCGGCAGTATAAGTCTCGCAAGGCACAGCACCTTTATGCAGTATTCCGTTGTCAGCCTCGGAGGATTCTTGTCTGCGAGATGAGTTCCCTTTATCGGCAGGAGAAAATTTATCGGTACAGACTGCGGCGATATCTCCCGTATATCCAGCAGCATATCCGCTGTATCTTCCACGCTCTCGCCCATGCCGATTATACCGCCGCAGCATATCTCGAACCCGATGCGTCTCAGCATACGAAGATTTTCGATGCGCTGATCGTAAGTGTGGGTCGAACAGATGTTTGGATAGTATCTGCGGCTCGTGTTGAGATTGTGATTTATGCGGTCAAGCCCCGCGTCTCTGAGCATTCGAGCCTGCTTCTCCGTGAGAAAGCCTATTGAGCAGCAGATGTGTGTCCCTGTTTGCTTCATTGCTCTTATTCTGTCTGCAAGTGCGTTTATCTCGTCATCGGTGAAACTTATGCCGCTGAGTCCTATGCAATGTCTTGCAAGATGCTTCTCGTTTACGACACTGTTGTCGCCGTAAAGCTTCTCGTCGGGAATGCTGCGGTATTTCCCGATATCGGCTGTCGATCTGCACGACTGGGCGCAGTAGGCGCAGTCCTGCGAGCAGTTCCCGCTTCGCACATTGGTGAGGAGCTGGACACTGACCTTGTTGCCCTTGTACTTCCGGCGAAGTTCGCATGCTTTTTGGGTAAGCTCTCCGAGCTGTTCCTCCGGGGTCTGCAGTATCGCAACAGCTTCTTCCCGTGTAAGCGGACGCTCCTCGCTGTAACCGTGCAGTATCTCGTTATATCTCGGCAATTACTTCCACCTCGACAAGAACATTTTTCGGAAGCGTTTTCACTGCTACACAGCTTCGTGCTGGCAGTGATGTGAAGTATTTGCCGTAGATCTCGTTGAATGCTCCGAAATCCCCCATATCCGCGAGAAAGCAGGTGGTCTTCACCGCTTTTTCAAAAGATGAGCCTGCGGCTTCAAGCACCGCACCGAGGTTCTTCATCACCTGTTCGGTCTGTCCGGCTATATCTGCGGCTTCGACCGCGTTCGTTGCGGGGTCAATGGCTATCTGTCCCGATGTGAATACAAGACCTCCGCTTACTATAGCCTGTGAGTAGGGGCCTACTGCTGCGGGAGCGCTGTTTGTGTGAATTTTCTGCATAGTTTTGTCCTCCGGGAATTATTTATTTACGACCAAATATCCATTATAGGCGTATTTGTCGTTTGTTCCGATAAGTAGCTTGCATTTGTTTCGATGATCTCACGAAGAGCTTTGAGAAATTCACCGACTTCTTCCTCTGTTGTAAGGTGGCTCAGGCTCACACGGAACGAACTCAGCGCGTTTTTCCTGTCGCGGGAGACTGCAAATACAGCTCGTGACGGTGTATTCGGCACTGAGCAGGCTGACTTAACGGAAATGCGGATCCCGCGTTTATCCATAAGCTCCTGCATTAGTTCACCCTTGATACTGCTCACCGAAATATTGAGAATATGCGGCACAGCGTCAGCCGGGCTGTTGATGCGGACTTGCGGCATTTTTGCAAGCTCGGCGCGCAACCCGCTGTTCAGCTTTTCCACATAGTTCCTGCGCCGGTCAAACTCATTCAGCGTGATCTCAAGCGCAGTTCCGCAAGCCGCAATTGCAGCTGTATCGGGAGTTCCGCTGCGGTATATGGTGGTGCTTGCACCGCCGTGAATGAGCGGTTCGAGAACAACGCCCGCACGCTTGTACAGCACCCCGCATCCCTTCAAGCCATTGAACTTGTGTGGCGCAAAGCTGACGGTATCGGCTCCCGCGAACGAAAACGGTATCTTTCCTATCGCCTGTGTCGCGTCGATGTGCAGCTTGCAGTTCGGATATCCTTTCATAATTTCCGCTATTTCGGTTATCGGCTGTACCGTGCCGAGTTCGCTGTCAACGGCACACACTGCACACAATATTGTGTCGGGACGCAGCAAGCTCCGTAGGTTATCGAGATCAATCTTACCATCGGGAAGAATGTTCACGAGGTCGATCTCGTAACCCTGTTCCTGTAAAAATGTGAGCGCACCGCTGACCGAAGAATGTTCGAGAAACGTAGAAATAATGTGCTTTCCCTTGCGGCGGTTCGTGAACGCGAGCCCTTTTACTGCGAAGTTATTCGCTTCGCTCGCACCGCTTGTGAAGATAAGCTCGTCCGGCTGCACACCGAGCATTCCGGCAATATCGGATATTGTATTGTCGATAACAGCTTTCGCGGCTTTTCCGTCGGAATGGGCGGAGTTTGGATTCGCAAAATGCCGCCCTAAAATCTCTGTGTATGTTTGAAAAACACGCTCATCCGGTGGCGTGTCCGCAGTATAGTCGAGGTATATCACAGCTCCACCTCCGCCGCGTCAGTGGGCATTCGGGTATTGTATTCCTCGATAAAGCGGTGATAGTCGCTGCCGAGATGATACGACAGCATCGAGTCGATATCGACATTCTCGACGCTGTGAAAAATGCTCATGTCGATATTGGGGTCAATGCGTCTCAACCCTTTGAGCAGGTGCTTGACCTCCTGACGCTTCGAGCCGCCTCCGCCGTTGTCGCACATTGTGCAGTTCTCCGTAAATCTGCATGCGCACTGGATAAACTGCAGGTCGTTTTTCAGTCTCCAGTCTATGATGTCGTGCTCGCGGACAAGGTACATCGGGCGAATGAGCTGCATACCTCCGTAGTTCTCGCTGTGCAGTTTCGGCATCATCGTCTGTACCTGCGAACCGTACAGCATACCCATTACTATCGTTTCTATAACATCGTCGAAGTGGTGTCCGAGAGCTATTTTATTGCAGCCGAGAGCCTGCGCGTTCTTATAGAGATATCCTCGCCTCATTCTCGCACAGAGATAGCAGGGGTTGTTATCGACTTTCGCCACAGCATCGAAAATACCGGTCTCAAACATCTGTATCGGTATCTCAAGCAGCGCCGCGTTCTCGATGATCTTCTGTCTGTTTATTTCGTTGTAGCCGGGGTTCATAACGAGAAAAAACACCTCAAACGGTATCTCTCCGGATTGCTGCAAATGCTTCATACAAAGCCCCGTAAGCATTGAATCCTTGCCTCCGGAAATGCACACTGCGATCTTGTCGCCGGGCTGTATCAGCCGATACTTTTCTATTCCTTCCAAAAACTTTTCCCATACCGGTTCTTTAAATTCCGTTATGACGGAAAGCTCGTATTTGTTTGTTGTTTCCATTCTGTCACCTGTAATATTCCGTTCGCCGCAGGTCGGTGTACGGCTTTTCCTTTCGTATTTCCGTCGATCTGTGCAGGTCGATCTCAGCGTATATTATCTGTTCCCGGTCGTTCGCTTTTGCAGCCACATCGCCGTTTGCACCGACAACTACCGACTGCCCTCCAAACACCATTTCTCCTTCGATCCCGACACGGTTGCACATTGCGACAGCAACGCTGTTCCGGAATGCATCGATCCGGACTTCCCATTCGAACATTTCAAGCGGCTCCGTCTCCGTGTTGGCGGTAGGTATCAGTATCATCTCCGCGCCCATAAGCGCCTCGGTGCGCACGCTTTCCGGGTAGTGCCGGTCGAAGCAAACGACAATTCCGATCTTTCCGATATCTGTTTCGAACACCCTGAAGCCGTCATTTGAAGGTGTATAGTAGTCCTGTTCGTAAAACTGCGGTGCCTGTGCGATATGCACCATTTTCTGCGTACCGATAACAGCGCCGTCCCTGCCTATGAGCAGGCTCGCATCATAGTGCTTTTCGTTCTCTTCGAGATAGATGTTCGGGACTGCCATAATGTTGTTTTCCTTGCAGGCTGCGGAGAACTGGCGGACAATATCGCTGCCGATGTCAACCGCATAGCCGCTTACATCTTGTCCCGGATACTGCGGGAAGAACTCGGTAAGCTGCACCTCCGGGAACAGTATCAGATCGGCGCCGTTTTTCGCAGCTGTTTTTATCGCAGCGAGGCTTTTCCACAAATTATCGGATATGCAGCCCTCGTTTTTCATCTGAAACATCGCTATTCTTGCCATATACGCACCTTGGTTTATAACATATTATGCAGATAGAATATATAGTATATAATAACACTTTGAGAGTCTTTTGTCAATAATAATATCTTATAGGCAACAATACCGAATTATCCGATATGAGAATTATGATTAATCTTCACAAATCTATATTATAACTGCGAAGTAAAGGCGTGCAAAGCTCCAAAAAATGGTCTTCGGTCATTGACAAATCGTGCCTTTCGGATTATAATTTACAGCAATAACTATATATCATATAGAAATAATATGATATGAGAGAGAACTTAACAGAGGTGAATTAAAGTGTCTGAAAAAACAATTACAGCAGCGAAATTCCTTGATCTGAACATCGGAAATGTCACTCTTGTCGATGTCCGCGAAAAGGACGATGTTCTTGTCCACCCGCTCGGAAACGCGGTGAATATCCCATTTTCGCTGCTTTCAAAGCACATTGACGAAATACCGAAAGACAAGCCTGTGTATGTGATATGCTCGGTAGGTGATCTCAGCGAGGAGGTCGTGGAGATACTTGCCGACAGAGGTTATGATGCATATAGTATCGAGGGAGGCTTCAAAGCGTATGAGCAGGCTGTAA